>CAJUHY010000008.1 GCA_910585895.1 uncultured Lachnospiraceae bacterium | reverse complement strand
GTCGCCCCTCGAGTAGGGGCGGGAATAGAAACATTCGTCTACAAGCCGACTGGGCAGAAAATATTATGTCGCCCCTCGAGTAGGGGCGGGAATAGAAACTCACATGAAGCATATCTCATTTTTTCGTGATATAGTCGCCCCTCGAGTAGGGGCGGGAATAGAAACTCACCAGACAGTATTTCCCTTTGGAGTCAGTCTCGTCGCCCCTCGAGTAGGGGCGGGAATAGAAACTTTTCATGCTCGGCACATGTAACAGGGCCACCATTGTCGCCCCTCGAGTAGGGGCGGGAATAGAAACCCACAAGTATACGCCGTAGCCATATTACCTTTGCAGGTAGCCCCTGTTATAGTGGCGGGAATAGAAATTGAAGAGTGTTTTTAGAATTTTTTTAAAGTATTTACATGTAGGACACGTTATGGGGCTTCTGTTGGCCGAGGTTATATCGTGCTAATTGGAATTCTATGCAAATTGACGGATAATTCTGGATATGTAAAAAATTAAAAGAAAAAAAGAGATTGACAAATGCCGGAAAGGGGCATATAATTTCAACACAATGAAGAGCCACATGAGTGAGGAATCAGTCTGGGTGGTTCTTTTTTTACACTACAGAAAAAATGAAGGAGGTAGCTGCTATGGCGAAAAGTGTAACAAAAGATATGACAGTGGGGTCACCAATCCGCCTGATTTTACAGTTCTGCGTACCACTGTTTTTTGGAATGTTGTTCCAGCAGTTTTACAATATGATGGATACGCTGATTGTCGGTCAGTTTTTGGGTGTCTCTGCATTGGCAGCCGTGGGAGCTACCGGTTCCATTAATTTTATGATTATCGGTTTTTGCATGGGAGTGTGCAATGGGTTTGCCATTCCGGTGGCACAGCGCTTTGGGGCAGGAGATTATCATAGCCTTAGGAAATATGTGGCGAACAGTGTGTGGCTTTCCATTGCATTTGCAGGGGTGATGACGGTGGCAGTCTGTGTGCTTTGCCGTCAGATTTTGCTGTGGATGGATACGCCCCTGGATATCATAGATGGCTCTTATAGCTACATATTTGTAATATTTATAGGAATTCCGGCAGTATATCTTTATAATTTGCTGTCTGGGATTATACGTTCTCTGGGAGATAGCAAAAGCCCATTGATTTTTTTAGTATTTTCTTCTATATTAAATATAATTCTCGATGTTACGCTGATATTGGCATTTCATATGGGAGTGGCAGGGGCGGCCTGGGCAACGGTGATTTCTCAGTTGATTTCAGGGATTGCCTGCCTGATTTATATGATGCGGCGGTTTGATGTTTTGAAAATTACCAAGGACGAATGGCGCATTGACAGCAGTTGTGTGGGCATTCTCTGTAACATGGGTATCCCAATGGGGCTGCAGTATTCGATTACGGCTATTGGCAGCGTAATCCTGCAGACAGCGGTAAACAGTCTCGGTTCCGTATCGGTTGCCGCGGTTGCCGCGGGCAGTAAAATCAGTATGTTTTTTGCCTGTCCTTTTGATGCTATGGGTTCCACGATGGCAACGTATGCCGGGCAGAATGTAGGCGCAGGAAAGTTGGAGCGTATTTCCCGGGGCATGAAGTCTACCTGTCTGTTGGGATTGGGATATTCTGTTTTGGCGTGTGTCGTGCTGGTATTTTTTGGAGGAACGATAGCCCTGCTGTTTGTGAACCCCTCTGAGACATTGATAATCCAACAGGTATCCTGGTTCCTGGCTGCGAACTCCGCTTTCTTTTTCCCGCTTGCACTGGTAAATATTGTGCGGTTTACTATCCAGGGGTTGGGATTCAGTCGGTTTGCCATACTGGCTGGGGTCTGTGAGATGGCGGCGCGCAGCCTTGTGGCAATGGCTCTTGTACCCATGTTCGGATATGCGGCAATTTGTTTGGCAAGCCCGGCGGCATGGGTATTGGCGGATTTGTTCCTGGTTCCGGCGTATCTGTATGTGATGAAAAAACTGCGGCAGCAGGGACTTGCAGATTCGCAGCTAAGTTCAGGGGTGGCTGAATAGCTGTGCAGAATCTTAATAAATATTAATAATTTTTTTATCAGGAAAGGTTGATTTTTTCCACAGGTGCATCATATGATGAAAGAGTAGAAAAGTTACTTTTGATGTAAGGAGAGATAAGATGGAAAAGCATCAGGATACTTATGAGAGAAAGACCAGTATGGAACAGAGCAGGAAGTACAGGAAGAGAAAGAGAGAGATGCAAAAAAGGCTGATTAAGACGTTTCTCATCCTTTTGGTAATGACCGGGATAGGAATTGCAGCGGTAGTTCTCGTTCCCAAGAATGATAAAGGCAAGGTCCCCGGTCAGGGGGAGTCGCTGCAGACCAGCGCCAAGCCAGTGGACAAGGAAGGGGATTCTAAGGATTTAGAACAGAAAGAGCCGGATATACAGCAATCAGAAGAGAAGTCGGACAATGCGGGCGAGGTGCGTACGGCAGTAATTACACAGGCAGATTTGCTGGCAGCTGGATATGACTATGACAGCGCCATTGAGACAGTGAAGAGTTTTGACGGATATGAGAGAGATTCCGAGCTGACAGCCAAAATTACAGATTATGAGAACCGGAAAGCAGCTTGTGTTCCAGTAGATATAGATAAAGTTACCCATGTGTTCTATCATTCGCTGGTGGTAGACCCTGAGCTTTGCTTTGCCAATCAGGACACAGACCCACAGGCAGTGGGGAATAACCAGTGGATGACAACCATTGAGGAGTTTAACAAAATTACCCAGACAATGTATGACGAAGGGTATGTATTGGTAGATTTGCACGATATGGTCAAAGAGACAACCGATGAAAATGGAAATGTGCGTTTTGAGAAGGGGGAGATTATGCTTCCGCCCGATAAGAAAGCTTTTGTGCTCTCTGTCGATGACCTTTCGTATTATCACAGCTATGATGGTTATGGCTATGCTTCTAAGATGATTGTGGATGAAAATGGAAAACCGAAATGTGAGTACATACAGAGGGACGGCACTACTGTTGTAGGGGATTATGATGTTGTGCCTCTGATGAACAAATTTATTGAGGAACATCCGGATGCATCCTATCATGGCGCGCGAGGAACGATTGCCCTTACCGGTTACAATGGTATCCTGGGTTATCGGACAGATATCAGTTACCAGACAAAACCGGCGGATATGAATGCAGATAAGCTGAAGTGGCTGGAAGCGCATCCGGATTTCAACCTGGAGACTGAGCGTGCCGAGGCGAAGAAAGTGGCAGATGCCATCAAGGAGGAGGGTTGGAGGTTTGCCAGCCATACCTGGGGGCATTTGAAAGTAGGCGAAGCCTCAATGGAGCGTCTGCGGGCAGACACTGAGAAATGGAAAGAGAACGTAGAGCCTCTGGTGGGAGGCACTGATACGATTATTTTTGCCCATGGGCAGGATTTGGCAGAGTGGACCACCGGATATACACCGGACAATGAGAAATATAATTACCTGAAGGAACAGGGATTCAATTATTTCTGCAACGTGGATTCCCAGCAGTATGCCGTACAGATTACGGATACTTATTTCAGGCAGGGAAGAAGAAATCTGGATGGATACCGTATCTATTATAATTCCATTGGCGAGATGGATAGCCTGTCTGACTTGTTTAACGCCTCAGACGTAATAGATCCGAAGCGGCCGCCAGTACCGAGGCTGAACTAGCACAACAAATTAAATTACTAATTTTTGCAGAATTTTCAGAAGGAATGGGAGAAATCTCATTCCTTTTTTTGAGTAAAAAGGCAGATTTCGGGTAAAATAACAGCAGGAAAATGCAAACAGGAGGAGAAATTATGTCACAGACAATCGGGACGCAGAGCATCCAATTTGACCAGGCTCCTTATATTCTTGGCAGCGCCAGTATTGTAGGAACTAAGGAGGGTGAAGGTCCGCTTGGCGAATTGTTTGATTTGGTCGGAGAAGACGATAAGTTTGGGGAGGACACTTGGGAAGAAGCGGAAAGTACACTGCAGAAAGAGGCAGCTACCATGGCGATTGGCAAGGCAGGGATTTCCAATGAGGATATCCGCTATATTTTTGGCGGCGACCTCCTGGGGCAGAATATTGCCACAACTTTTGGCTTGATGGAATTAAATATTCCGCTTTTTGGCTTGTACGGAGCCTGCTCCACAGCCGGGGAATCTCTTGCCCTTGGCGCAATGGCTGTCGCAGGCGGTTATGGTGACCAGGTGCTTGCCGTAACATCCAGCCATTTTGCCAGTGCAGAAAAGCAATTCCGTTTTCCTTTGGAATATGCCAATCAAAGACCGTTGTCAGCTACCTGGACAGTGACAGGAAGCGGAGCGTTTGTGCTTGGCAGGAAGCGCAGTAAAGTGCGGATTACAGGGATTACGCCGGGAAAAGTTGTGGATTACGGCATTAAGGATTCCATGAACATGGGGGCGGCGATGGCGCCGGCAGCGTGCAATACCATACGTCAGAATCTAATGGATTTTGACCGCAAACCAGAGGATTACGATAAAATTATAACCGGGGATTTGGGCAAGGTAGGACAGGAAATTCTTTTTGACCTTTTGAAGGAGAAAGGCTTCGATATTTCTCAGGTGCACATGGATTGCGGAATTGAGATTTTTGACAGTGAGACACAGAATACCAATGCCGGAGGCAGCGGCTGCGGGTGTTCAGCAGTGACTTTGAGCGCGTATATTTTGCCCAAACTGGAGACAGGTGCCTGGAAGCGGGTGCTGTTTGTGCCGACCGGGGCGCTGCTTTCCACAGTGAGCTTTAATGAGGGCCAGAGTGTGCCGGGGATTGCCCATGGAGTTGTCATCGAACATGCCTGATGATTCAAAGTTCCATGGAGGTGAACAGGTCAAAATATTTAGGACAAGGAGAAGAAGTATGGATTATGTAAATGCATTCTGGGTAGGCGGGTTGATTTGCGCGCTGGTTCAGATACTGATGGAAAAGACCAAGATGCTTCCAGGCAGGATAATGGTTCTGCTGGTGTGCAGCGGAGCAGTTCTGGGTGCGATTCAGCTTTATGAGCCGTTTCAGGAGTTTGCCGGGGCAGGAGCCAGCGTTCCTTTGCTGGGATTTGGAAATACACTCTGGAAAGGCATTCAGAAAGCCGTAGACTCTGATGGATTTTTAGGAATCTTCATGGGAGGCTTTACTGCAAGCGCGGTGGGTATTTCTGCGGCGTTGGTCTTTGGTTATCTGGCGAGCCTCATTTTCCAGCCCAAAATGAAAAAATAAAAAATAAGTATAAATTAGAAAATTTTGTTCATAATGGATAGAGAAAAGAAAATTATTTGCAAAGGAGACTTTATTATGAAACAGTTAAAAAAAGTGCTGATGGGCTGTCTGCTCATCCTGGTATTGGGAAGTGTTACTGCTTGCGGAAATAATGATAATGCGGATAACAATACGGACAATAATACGACAAATGATGTGACGAACGGAACAGACGACAATAATGCAGGAACGAGTGATACGAACAACAATGATACCAATACGAACAATACTGACAATAATAACACCAATAGCACGAACAACAACGATGATACCGCTGGTAACGGAGCTGGCGTGATGGATGATGTAGGAGATGATATCGTTGATGGTGTGGAAGATATTGGCGAGGACGTTAAAGACGGCGTGGATGATATGACAGATGAGGACGGTGCAGACAACAACACAGATACTGACAATAAAAATAATACCAACAATACCAACAAGAACAATACAGACAAGGAGACACCGAATCCGTAACATGGTGTAAAAAGAATTCAAGACCTCACGAAGAGGCCTTGAATTCTTTTATGTACACTCGCAGAGGGATAATGCTATCGCTATTGCAGCTTGCAGGCATTGGCCTGCAAAACGATAACGCGAGGCACATACTTATTCATCTATACTGTAATTAGGAGCTTCCTTGGTAATATGGATGTCGTGCGGGTGGCTTTCTTTGAGGGAGGCCGCGGAAATCTTGACAAATTTTCCGGTTTGCTTCAATGTCTCAATATTGACAGCGCCGCAATAGCCCATGCCGGAGCGCAGACCGCCGATTAACTGGAAGACGGTATCTTCCACAGAACCTTTATAGGCAACACGGCCTTCTACGCCTTCCGGTACAAGTTTTCTCGCATTTTCCTGGAAATAACGGTCTTTGGAACCGTTCTCCATAGCAGCGAGGGAACCCATACCGCGGTAAACTTTGTATTTTCTTCCCTGATATAATTCGAATGTTCCCGGACTTTCATCACAGCCCGCAAACATGCTTCCCATCATACATACGTTGGCTCCGGCAGCAATTGCTTTCGTCATGTCTCCAGAGTATTTAATACCTCCGTCGGCAATAATCGGAATGCCATATTCTTTCGCTACTTCATAACAATCCATGATAGCGGTAATCTGAGGAACGCCGATTCCGGCAACCACGCGTGTGGTACAGATGGAGCCTGGTCCGATTCCGACCTTTACGGCGTCCGCTCCTGCCTCAATCAATGCCCTGGTTGCTTCGCCGGTGGCGATATTTCCAGCAATGACCTGCAGGTCAGGAAAAGCAGCCTTGATTCGTTTGACGGAATCTAAAATATTGCGGGAATGCCCATGAGCGGAATCCACAACAATGACGTCCACTTTTGCTTTGACCAGTGCATCTACGCGCTCCCGCATGTCTGAGGTGATTCCAACGCCGGCGCCGCAGAGCAGTCTTCCCTGTGCATCCTTGGCAGAGAGAGGGTATTTAATCTGCTTTTCGATATCTTTGATGGTAATCAGACCTTTTAGGTAGAAATTGTCGTCTACAATCGGAAGCTTTTCTTTCCTTGCTTTGGCAAGAATCTTTTTAGCCTCCTCTAAGGTGATGCCTTCGCGTGCAGTCACGAGATTCTCGGAGGTCATGGAATTTTTGATTTTCTTGGTGAAATCTTCCTCAAACTTTAAGTCGCGGTTGGTGATGATTCCCACGAGTTTGCCGTTCTCAGTGATTGGAACGCCGGAAATGCGGAACTTAGCCATGAGGTTGTCCGCGTCCTGTAATGTATGTTCCGGGGAAAGAGAAAATGGATCAGTAATCACACCGTTTTCAGAACGCTTTACTTTGTCGACTTCTTCGGCCTGGGCTTCGATTGACATGTTCTTATGTATAATGCCGATGCCGCCTTGGCGCGCCATGGCGATTGCCATTCTGTGTTCTGTAACTGTGTCCATGCTTGCGCTCATCATAGGGATGTTCAGTTTTACTTTTTTGGTCAGGCTGGTGGATAAATCTACCATATTTGGTGTAACTTCGGAGTATGCAGGGACTAATAATACATCATCAAATGTAATTCCTTCGCCGATAATCGTACCCATTTTTCTTCCTCGCTTTCTTAAAAGTTTTTTTGTTATTCCCACGATTTTAACAAAAAAGATGGCAGCTGTCAACGACTGAGTAAAATTATTTTATGAAAATTGTTGTTGTGGAAAAACTGGTTTTTGCTTATAATGAAAATGGTACAAAAAATGGTAGATTTTGAGGAGAGCCAGATGGAATTTCGACCCTGCATAGATATCCACAATGGAAAAGTGAAACAGATAATAGGCGGAAGCCTTAAAGATGCGGGCAGCCAGGCAGTAGAGAATTTTGTCGCCAGCCAGGACGCCGCTTTTTTTGCGAGATTATATCAGAGCCATCACATAAAGGGTGGTCATATTATCCTGCTGAATCCGCCAGGGAGCGAATATTATGAGGCGACAAAGGGGCAGGCAATTCAGGCGCTGCGTGCTTATCCGGACGGGTTGCAGGTGGGCGGAGGCATAACCTCCGACAATGCGGAGCAGTTCCTTACAGCGGGGGCAAGCCACGTGATTGTTACTTCCTATGTATTTCAGGGCGGCGTGGTGCATTATGAGAATTTAGGGCGTCTTGTTGCTGCTGTGGGCAGAGAGCGTCTGGTGTTGGACCTCAGCTGCCGCAGACGAGGCGAAGATTATTATATTGTGACAGACCGCTGGCAGAAATTTACACAGGAGAAAGTAACGTTGACTTTGTTGGACAAACTGTCACAGTACGCAGATGAATTTTTAATCCATGCGGTTGATGTGGAAGGCAAATCCAGCGGGATTGAACAGAATTTGGCAGCATTATTGGGAGAATGGGGGAAGCTGCCGATTACATATGCCGGCGGCGTAGGCAGCTTTGCGGATTTGCAATTGCTGAGAGAGCTTGGAAAGGGACGGCTCAATGTGACGATTGGCAGCGCCCTTGATTTATTTGGAGGAGACATGCAGTTTGAGAAAGTGCTTGAGGTTTTGAAAGGAGGAGACATATGAGCAAAAGAGGGTTAAGAAGTAATTGTCTGGGAGGGAAAATAACATTGTTTGCAGCATTGTCTGCCTGTGTTTTTATGCTCTCAGGCTGCGGCGGCACACCTTATGATGAATCCACAGCCCAGACGGCCAGTGAAGAGATTGGTTTTGAGAATTATGCTGAGGCTGAAAATGCCGCTGTGGATGATGCGGCAGAGATAGCGGAGATAGCAACGGCTGATACCGAGGATAACGAGAAAGCTGAAGCGCCAGCCAAAGGGGAGGGAGATAGCCCTTCCCTGCAGGAGCAGAATAAGATTCTGGTTTATACAGGGGCGGTGTCCATGGATACGATGGAGTTTGAGGATACGGTGCTTGCCTTTAAGAAAGCCGTGGAAGAATATGGGGGTTTTTTAGAAAATGAGCAGAATTATGGTGCGGGCAGCAAGTATGCGGAAGAGAGTTTTTATAGCGCCAGGAATTCCAGAACGTTTCAGGCAACCGCCAGAATCCCCTCGCAAAAGTATCAGGAATTTATGGATAAGGCCCAGGGGCTTGGCGTGGTCACGGAGAGCGAGTCTCAGGTGACGAACATGACCAGGCAGTATGGCACCCTGAAAGCGGAACTTGAAATCTATGAGACAGAATATGAGCGGTACCTGAAGATGTTCGATGAGGTATCAGAAGACAGCGCCATGCTTGCCATTCAGGAGAAACTTACCGAGTTGTCGCTTGATATTGCAAGGACGAAGAGCGAGATGGCGGTGATAGATACGGATGCCATATACAGCACAGTGGAGATGAGGATTCAGGAAGTCACTGCTTTTGAGCAGAAGGAATCAGGCTTTTTCAACCGTCTTCTGAAAGTACTGTCACAGAGCTGGCAGGGTATGCTGAGCTTTTTTGAGGCTGTTTTGTTCTTTTTTATCCTGCACTGGTATAAGTTGTTGCTGTTCTTCCTGATTATTCTCTTTATTGTGAAGTTCATTAAGAAATATCAGGTTAAGAGTGAACAGGAACGGCGGCGGGTCATGCAGGATTACCAGGCCAGACAGCAGAGTTCCCAGAGAGTACAACAGCAAATAGAAGGAGAGCGGTCCCAGGGAGAGCAGCAGGCGTCAGGAGCACAATCTCATGGAGAGCAGCAGAATCCTCAGGCAGAGGCGAAAAATCAGGGAGAAACACAGGAAGATGGAAAAGAATAGAGGAAGAGGAGAACTGTTATCATGAGTAGTTATACTAAGCAAGATATTATCCGTATGGTAGAGGAGGAAGATGTTGAGTTCATCCGCCTGCAGTTTACCGACATGTTCGGAACACTCAAAAATGTAGCGATTACCAAAAGTCAGTTGGAAAAAGCGCTCAATAACCGCTGTATGTTCGATGCCTCTTCCATCGAGGGGTTTGTGCGTATTGAAGAGTCTGATATGTATCTCTACCCGGATTTAGACACGTTTGCAATTTTTCCCTGGCGTCCCCAGCAGGGGAAGGTGGCGCGCATTATTTGTGATATCTACCGCCCGGATAAAACGCCCTTTGAGGGAGATTCACGCTATATTTTGCGGCGGACGATTGAGGAGGCGGCAAAAATTGGTTATCATTTTGATGTGGGGCCGGAATGTGAGTTTTTCCTGTTCCATACAGATGAGGATGGGGGACCAACTACGATTTCCCATGAGCGGGCGGGGTTCTTCGATTTAGGTCCGGTGGATTTGGGGGAAAATGCAAGGCGCGATATGGTACTGACATTGGAGGATATGGGATTTGAGATTGAATCCTCCCACCATGAAGCGGCTCCGGCACAGCACCGCATTGATTTTCGTTATGATGAGGCGTTGAAGACTGCGGACAATATTATGACCTTTAAGTTGGCTGTTAAGACGATTGCCAAGCGATTTGGCCTGTTTGCCAGTTTTATGCCTAAGCCGAAACACGGCATCAATGGCTCCGGGATGCATTTGAATATATCCATGAAAAAGGACGGCAGAAATATTTTCGCGGACCCGCAGGATAAGCGGGGACTGAGCGAGGAGGCGTACTATTTTATCGGCGGTCTGATGAAGCATATGCGTGGGATGACGGCGGTGACGAATCCCCTGGTAAATTCTTACAAACGTCTGGTGCCGGGATTTGAGGCGCCAATCTATATCACATGGTCAGATACTCATAGGCGTCCGCTGATTCGTATACCGGTGGAGAGAGGAGAATCTACGAGAATTGAATTGCGCAGCCCGGATCCGGCGGCCAATCCATACCTTGCCCTTGCCGTGTGTTTTGCTGCGGGCCTTGATGGCATAAAGAACAAGATTCTGCCTCCGGAACCAGTCAGCGCCAGCGTTATGGAAATGACGGAAGCTGAGAGAGCGTCCCTTCATATTGCAGCATTGCCAGCGGACTTAAAAGAGGCAGTTGATGAGCTTGAGAAAGACCCGCTGTTGTGCGAAGCGTTGGGAAACCACATTTCTGAGAAATATGCAGAGGAAAAGCGCGCCGAATGGAAAAATTACTGCAGACAGGTGACAGAATGGGAAATTGACAATTATCTCTACAAGATATAGTTCCATGGAGGAAGTGTTTTGATTAATGTGATTGTCGCATTTCCCAGACTGGAAAATGCAAAGAGCATAAAAAGTATTTTGGTGAAAAACGCATTTGGGGTAAACGCCGTATGTACGACGGGCGCACAGGTTTTGCACCACGCAGACATGCTGGGGGAGGCAATTGTCGTGTGTGCCGGGCGGCTGCCGGATGTAACGTATACGCAGCTGCGGGAATACCTGCCGCCGCATTTTCCTATGCTTGTAGTATCGTCTCCTAAGCAGAGAGAAGAAGGGACAAGGGATAATGTGGTATTTCTTACTATGCCCTTGAAAGTACATGAACTTGTAAGCACCTTGCAGATGATGTCTCATGATTTTGTGCGGAGGCGTAAGAAAAGGAACAGTCCGCCCATACGCAGCAAGGAAGAGAGACAGATACTGCAGAAAGCGAAAGAAACGCTGATGGAGCGCAACGATATGACCGAGGAGGAAGCCCACCGTTATATGCAAAAAAGCAGTATGGACAGTGGAACGGGGCTGGTGGAGACGGCGCAGATGATTTTGAGCATGATGGGCTGAGGAGGATGTTTTGCCTGGCATGTTTAATAGTAGAAAGGAGAGTTATATGAAATTTACAAAAATGCAGGGGGCTGGCAATGATTATATCTATGTCAACTGTTTTGAGCAGAAGATAAATAATCCGTCTGAGGTGTCTAAGTATGTCAGTGACAGGCATTTTGGCATTGGAGGGGATGGACTGATTTTGATTAAGCCGTCGGATTGTGCAGATTTTGAGATGGCAATGTACAATGCGGACGGTTCCCAGGGTGAAATGTGTGGAAATGCCATTCGCTGTGTGGGCAAATACGTCTATGACCGCGGGATGACAGATAAAACGAACATCAGTATAAATACCCTTGCCGGGATAAAGTACCTTACTTTGACGTTAGAGAACGGTCAAGTTTCCAAAGTCAAAGTAGATATGGGAGCGCCCTGCCTAGTGGCAGAGCAGATTCCGGTGACAGCCGATACGAAGGAGGTAATTGCCGCGCCCATTGAAGTGGCGGGGAGAATATACCAGATGACGGCAGTATCCATGGGAAATCCTCATTGTGTTGTCTTTATGGAGGAGGATGTGCGGGAACTGGATTTGGCAGCAATCGGACCTTTGTTTGAGAACCACCCTCGTTTCCCCAGGCGGATTAATACGGAGTTTGTCAATGTTGTTGATGATTCCACTTTACGTATGCGCGTATGGGAGCGCGGCAGCGGCGAGACGCTTGCCTGTGGAACCGGCGCCTGTGCCACGGCAGTGGCAGCTGTCTTAAACCAAAAGACCGGGCAGGAGGTGACCATTCAGCTTTTGGGCGGGGAACTTGAGATTTCCTGGGCAGGGGGCGAGGCTTCGGTGTACATGACGGGACCGGCAGTGACCGTGTTTGACGGTGAGATAGAGCTGCCGGATATCTGATTTTCAAAGGATTGAGAGGTTAGAGAAACTGCTGCGGCTTGTCTGCATTGCCTAAAATATAATTTGGTTTAAAGTTTCATGATTACCTAAAATATAGTGAGAGAAAAAGGAGGATATTATGTTTCAGATTAATGAGAATTACCAGAAGTTACCAGGAAGTTATTTATTCAGCACGATAGCGAAGAAGGTGGCGGCTTTCACTGAGGCAAATCCAGACAAAAATATTATCCGTCTGGGAATCGGTGATGTTACGCAGCCCCTGGCGCCGGCAGTGATTGAAGCTATGCATAAGGCAGTCGACGAGATGGGCAAGGCAGAGACATTTCACGGATATGCTCCGGATTTGGGCTATGCTTTTTTGCGGGAGGCTATTATAGAGAACGATTATAAGGCGCGGGGCTGTGATATTTCTGCGGATGAAGTATTTGTTTCTGACGGCGCAAAGAGCGATTCTGCCAATATCCAGGAGATATTTGGACCCAGGAACCGTATTGCAGTCTGTGATCCGGTCTATCCGGTGTATGTGGATTCCAATGTAATGTCCGGCAGGACAGGCGTGTATGATGCTGCGTCCGAGACATGGAGCGATGTCATTTATATGCCATGCACGATGGATAATCAGTTTGTGCCGGAATTCCCCAGGGAGACGCCAGACATGATTTACCTTTGCCTGCCCAATAACCCAACTGGAACGACCATCACCAAATCCCAGCTGCAGGAATGGGTGGATTATGCCAATAAAGTGGGGGCGGTGATTATCTATGATGCCGCGTATGAGGCGTACATTTCAGAGAATGATGTGGCACATTCCATCTATGAGTGCACGGGGGCAAGGACCTGCGCCATTGAACTCAAGAGTTTTTCCAAAAATGCCGGATTTACCGGTGTGCGTCTTGGTTATACGGTAGTGCCCAAGGATTTGAAATGCGGGGATGTTTCTCTGAACGCTATGTGGGCGCGCCGCCACGGAACGAAATTTAATGGCGCGCCATACATCGTGCAGCGGGCCGGGGAGGCTACCTTCAGTCCTGAGGGCAAAGCGCAGTTAAAAGAGCAGGTTGCTTATTATATGAAGAATGCTTCCACAATCAAGAAAGGTTTGCAGGAGGCAGGTTACACAGTGTTCGGCGGCGTCAATGCACCGTATATCTGGCTGAAGACACCGGATAAGATGACGTCCTGGGAGTTCTTTGATTATCTCCTGAACAATGCCAATGTTGTGGGGACGCCGGGGTCCGGCTTCGGTCCCAGCGGGGAAGGGTATTTCAGGTTGACCGCATTTGGCAGCTATGAGAACACGCTGGGAGCGCTTGAGCGTATTCAGAAGTTATAATATGGCACAATTATTAGTGAATAGCAGAACCAGGGGTGGCAGATTGCAATAATCCGCCCCTGGTTTTTTGTATGTTTTTACTGAAAAATGATTTTCTAACTTATAAATTTAGTAAAATGCTTGAAAATTTTACTAAAAAATTCTAAAATAAGAATAATAGATGCAGGGTGGAAGGGATCACCATGCACTAAATAAAAAAAAGGAGAAGAGGAAGATGAGAGGATTAAAAAAATGTATCAGCGCTGTCCTTGCAGCGGCTCTCGTTTTCACGGCATTGCCAATGGACGGACCAGGTCAGGCACAGGCAGCAGGCAATGCCCGGGAAACGGCGGTGGATGCGACAGTGAAAGCGCTCCCAGACAAATCGTCACCGTTCAATGACACGAATAATGACGGTCTGGGAGAGTTTGAGGGCTGGGGCACGTCCCTGTGCTGGTGGGCAAACCGTCTGGGTTATGACACCACTATGACAAATAAGGCAGCAGAGGCTTTCTTTGATAAGGAGAAAGGCCTGGGATTGAACATCGGTCGTTACAATGTAGGCGGTGGCGACAACACGGGCGATACGCCGCTGGTAACCCCAAATGATGCCGCGCAGGTTTTTGACAACCTGGAGAAACAGGAGGGCGTCCTCACTTATGCAGGTTCAAGCATGAAAGTAACGAAAGATGAGAGCGGGTTCGAGAATATATTGTATACTGCCTCAGATGCGGATTTTGGTATCACCAAAGGACAGAAGGTTGGCAAATTCGATTATGTAGGATATGTTAACGCAATCGGTGATAAAGCAGAGAGCGGCGACAATCTGCATTTTACAGTCAATGCAGATAAAGCGGCAAACTACACGGTGAAGATGATTTGGTTCCATAATTCCACTACGGACAGAAATGTGGCAATTAAAGTCAACAACGGACAGAAATATACTGTTACGAACGGAGACCTTTTAAAGAATATAATTGCCAAGACCAGCGACAATAAAGGCTTGTTTCTGGCAACTATCCGCAACGTTGCCTTGAATCAGGGAGCCAACACCATTGATGTGGCTGCTGACAGCGGCTGGGCGCCGGATTTTGTGAAGATGCTGGTAGTAGAGACCAGCAAGGAGGGTACCTTACCCGAGGCAGATCCATTCCTGCATCCCGCGCACATCAAGCGTTCTGACTCCGATATGCCGGGTTACTGGAAAGATGTGACGAAGATTGATACGCAAAAACATACCATAGACTGGTATAAGCAGAACTTTGCCAGGGCAGACGAAGAATGCGGTTATGCCTGGAATTATGACTGGAACAAAGATGCCAATCAGAGAAATATCTTGAATGCGGCGAAGGCAGCCAGCGGCGATGAGTTTATCGCAGAAGCTTTTTCCAATTCGCCGCCCTACTTTATGACAGTCAGCGGATGTACCTCAGGAGCAGCCAGCGGAAGTAATGACAATCTGCGCCAGGATTCTTACAACGCGTTTGCTGCATATATGGCGGATGTGATTGCACATTATGCCAAGGCAGGTATCGTGGATTTCACGAGCGCTACGGCGATGAACGAGCCGTATACGAGTTATTGGAGTGCATACAGTGAGAAGCAGGAGGGCTGTCACTTTGACCAGGGCAATTCTGAGTCCAACATGATACTTGCGTTCCAGAAAGCGCTGAAAGAGAAAGCGGAAGCGACAGATAACCAGAAAGTCAAAGAGGTGCTGAACAATATGATTCTTTCCGGAACGGACGAGACCAGTATTGATACGGCGATTGATTCTTATAACAAATTGTCGAGTGCGGCAAAGAAAGCGATTCAGCGTATCGATACCCATACATACGGCGGCTCCAAACGTGCCGAATTATCTGAGTTAGCACAGAAAGCAAATAAGAACCTGTGGATGTCCGAGATTGACGGCGCGTCCAGAGCAGGTACGGATGCCGGAGAGATGGCTGGCGGCCTGGGATTTGCCCAGAGGATTATCACAGACCTCAATGGTCTTAAGAGTTCTGCATGGATTATGTGGAATGCCGTGGACCTCAATGTGGATGCCAATAATGAATTTGATGCTGATTCTATTGAAGATTTGAAGAACAAGACAAATGACAGCGGCGAAGTGATGTATGACCCGGTGAACAAAGGCTGGTGGGGCATCGCCATCGGCGACCACAATAACAAAGAACTTGTTCTCACAAGGAAATATTATGCATATGGACAGTTTTCCAAATATATCCGTCCCGGATATACGATTATGGGAACCAGCGATGAGTCCAACACATTGATAGCTTATGACCCGAATGGCAAAAAAGCAGTTATTGTAGCGGTTAATACAGCGAAGGAAGATGAAACCTGGAAATTTGACCTCAGCAGATTTGAGACCATAGGAAGCACGATTACGGCTACTCGTACCAGCGGTACTTCCGATAGCGGCGAGAACTGGGTGGATGTATCATCAAACGTCAGCGCTGCTGTGAACACAACAGACAGAACGTTTACCGCCAAATTAAAAGGAAACTCCATCACCACATTTGTTGTGGATGGCGTGACATTCGATAAAGCGAAAGATGATGAGTATGTCAAGAGACAACAAAACTTAGAGAAAATGCAGACAGAAGTTATGAGTCAGATGAATTTGGACGACTTGAATCTTGAGAGCCTGAATATCACGCTTACGGAAGCTATGGTAAGCGGAAGCGCGCCATACCAGAACAGCACGACAAATACGGTTGCCAAGGTTATTGACGATGATTACCGGACATTCTTTGACGGCGTGTCCAATGGTTATGTACAGGTTGACCTGGGAGCGGGCAATGCCAAGGCAATTGCAGCATACGGCTATGCACCGCGCTATGACGGCAGTGACAAACAATATGTGGGCCGTTGTGTGGGAGCATCCCTTTATGGTTCCAATGATGGAAGCAGCTGGGATTTACTGCATACGATTACCAAGACCCCAGAAGTTGATCAGATTAACTGTGCCTATATGAACGAGTTCACTTCCAGGGAAGTTATGGGTAAGGCATACCGCTATTATAAATATGCGGTAGGTGCAAACGGAAACTGTAATATCTCAGAACTCAGGCTCTATGAAAAGCCGGCAAGCCTCACAATACCGGCAATACCAGATACTTTGGAGAAATGGGTAACCTATTGTGAAGGAAAGACAAATAACCATATTTATTCTCAGGCTACCAAGCCGGCATACGACAGCGCTCTTGCAGCAGCGAAAGCCTTAAGTTCTTCTTCGGATGAGGAAGCAAGGGAAAATGCCATGTATGCACTGTTTGAGGCATACCTCAATTTGAAACGGGTTTACAATTATACTACGTTCTCCGGCGCGGATGGCGCGACAATTTATGACAATAACGGAGAGGTTATCCAGGCGCACGGCGGTCAGGTGCAGCGGATTAAGTGGGAACAGGGCTATGATTTCGATGGAAATGGACAGATAGAAGCTGATGAGAAGGAATTCTGGTATTGGATTGGCGAGGATAAGACTAATGACTACCGCCCATGTCCGGGAGTCCATGCCTACATTTCTCAGGATTTATTAAACTGGGTAGACATGGGACGTGTGCTTCGCACGGTACCTAACTGGGAAACATTTACCACGGATAAGTATTTCACAGACTTATATGGAGACCTGACGGAGGCTGAGCAGAAAGCGGCTTACAATGATATCTGGACCGACGATGATTCCACGGATTCCGGCTGTGTCATTGAACGTCCGAAGATGATTTACAATGAAAAGACAAAACAGTATGTGATTTGGTTCCATGCAGACGGACAGATTCCAGGAAGCAGCGGCGGCAACTATGCCAAGGCTAAGGCGGGCGTGGCAGTGTCATCCAGCCCATTCGGACCGTTCCAGATGAAGGGTTCCTATCTGCTCAATTATGTGGACGGATTAAAACAGGGCTTCCCGGATGGGCACGGAAATGTGCGTGACATGAACTTGTTTAAGGATGATGATGGGACGGCATATGTGATTTATTCCTCAGATGGTAATGCCAATATGTATATTGCAAAACTGAATGACTCTTACACAAATATTGCCAAGACTAATGATGAGGGAGCTATTCGCGATGTAGACTTTTCCGTCAACTTTATCGGCAGTTCCAGGGAAGCGCCGGCAATGTTCAAATACAAGAATAAATATTACCTGATTACTTCCGGCTGCAGCGGCTGGTCGCCCAATGCGGCACAGTATGCGGTGGCAGACACTCCTCTGGGACCATGGACCGTGATGGGAGATCCCTGTACCGATACAGATGCCAATACCACATACTTTACCCAGAGCACATGCGTGATTCCGGTGGATGCTGAGAAAGGTCAGTATATCTACATGGGAGACCGCTGGTATAATCCTGAGATTTCCGTAGGACCTGGGGCGGGCGGCAGTCTGCGCGATTCCAGATATGTATGGCTGCCCATCGAGTTCACAAATGATGGAGAGATTGTGCTGAGGAAATACAGTGATTGGGACATGAATATTTTTGAAAGCATCGAGCCTTATGAGGTGGTTACCGAACTGCCAACGACAGCAAAATCTGTAGCAGAGCTGCAGACTAACCTGCCAGGCACCCTTAAGATAAAACTGGCTTCTGATACGGCAGAGACGACGGCGACTGTTGATTGGGATACAGAGGCGTTGCCGGAAGAAAAGACCTTAGGTGAAATTACCGTGTCGGGAACGATGAAATACACTAAGGGCACGAAGGAACATGAGCGTACCATTACCCACAAGGTGACTTTGTGGAACGAGAAACTTATCTATTTCTTTGACTGTGCAGCGGAAGAGTCCCAGTACCATGATATATTGAGGAATCAATTGGAAGATAAGCTGCGCAATGCAGATGTGGATCAGCCATATTCTGTAGAGAACCTTGCAGGATATACCGGAAATAACGGTGGAGAAGGAGTTGACAGCAACGATACAACATATGATTTTGGTGTGAAGAGCGATGGCGATGACATGTGGTCAAAGGGTTACTGGGCAACCAAGAACAGTACCATTGATTATGCATTTATTTTAGAGAAGGGAACCTATACAGTGGCTACCGGCTACCATGAGTGGTGGAGCGGCGACCGGAATACAAAGATTGTGGTTACCGCCAACGGCAAAAACCTCGTTTCTTCCGATATGTTTAAAGTGGCAGGAAGCAAGAAGCTGCAGAAGAACGTAGGATTTACCTTGACAGAAAATGCCAAAGTGACAGTGAGTATCACCGGAAGCGGAGCAGATCCGATATTGAGCTGGATTGCAGTCATTCAGGACGAGAAGCAGGGCAGCCTTGAAAGCGAAGACAAAACAGCTTTGGAGGAACTTATCGGGAATGCAGAGAACGTAGAAAAAGGCAATTATACGGATGCAAGCTGGGAGAAATTCCAGGAAGCATTGGAGAAAGCAAAGGAAGTACAGAAGTATGTGCTTTCAACGCAGGAAGAAATTGCAGCCGCAGTTTTGGAACTGCAGGCTGCCATGAGTGCACTGCAGACTCCAAAAGAGTATCTGCAGTCATCCATTGAAAAGATTGCCATTGCGGATTCTGATGCGGGCAATTATGAAAAGGATGCTATGTGGACTTACTATCAGGAGGTTCTTTCCGCTGCCAAGGCGCTTGTAGGGAAAGAAGGGCTGACCGAAGCAGAGGCGGAGGATGCCGTGAAGGATTTACAGGATGCGATTGACTTGCTGACGCCGGCAAAACAGCAGCCGGGACCAACTGGTCCGACAGGTCCTACTACGCCGACTACGCAGAAGAAAGATCAGGCAATCAGTGTCAAGGCCAGCATTACCAAGACATACGGAAGCAAAGCGTTCAGTGTGGGCGCAAAACTTAGTACAGGGGATGGCAAGCTCAGTTATGCAAGTTCCGATAGGAAAGTGGCAGATTGCGATAAAAACACAGGCAAGATAACCATCAAAGGATATGGCGTCTGCACCATCACGGTAACAGCGGGGGAGACAGCTAATTATAAGTCCCAGACAGCAAAGGTGACCTTGACAGTCAATCCGAAAAAGGCAGTATTGAGCAAGCTGAAACCGGGTAAGAAGCAGCTTAAGGTGACTTGGAAGAAAGATACGAAGGCCAGCGGATATGAAGTGCAGTGCTGCCTGAATAAGAAGTTCAAATCTGGAGTTAAGAAAGCGAACATCAAGAAGGCAAAGACTATGTCCACAACCTTTAAGAAGCTGAAAAAGGGCAAGAAATATTATGTGCGTGTCCGTGCATACAAGACTGTGAAAGTGAACGGCAAGAGTAAGAAGCTTACCGGTGCATGGAGCAAAGTCCTGACCAGCAAGAAGGTAAAGTAAGACCTAAGTGTATCTGATACAGAGAATGAGCTTGTGCAGAGTGAAGGCAAGCGGAGGAATAAGATAATGGAGGCAGATATGGGTAACAAGAAATGGAAATCCGGTATCTCCCTGTTTCTGGCAGCAGTTCTTGCCGTGACCAGTTTGGGCATGGCAAGTCCGCTGACAGCGGATGCGGCGAAAGCAGGCACAGAAACGACATCCGCAGAAAGCAGAGCGGCAGGAGAAGCGATTGTAACCGGAGATAATGCTACATATTATATTGACGCAGCTGACGGAAATGACGCCAACGATGGAAAGTCAGCAGAAAAAGCCTGGAAATCCTTTGAGAAAGTTTCTGATTTGAGGCTTGCAGCAGGAGGCAAAGTACTGCTGAAAGCGGGCTGTACCTGGAATGAGCAGAAGCTGATGATAAAAAATGCCAAAGGAACAGAGGAGAACCCGGTTGTTATCGGCAAGTATGGAGAGGGTGTAAATCCTGTCATCAACGGCAAAGGCAGCAAGTGGCTTGACAATATGGACAGGAGCAGCCTTAATAAAGAAGATGTGGCAGCCGTTCATATTCAGAATTCTGAGTATATTACGATTGAGAATCTGGAAGTGACCAACTGGGAGAGTGATAAGGCAGATTTGGAGGGGAAACAGGGCAAGACCAACTCCAACAGCAACAGCCCTGGAAGAAAGATATTATTTGACCAGAGTAAATATATGCTGACTGGTATTCTGGTAGAGAACCATGATGCCGGGGAATTGAAAGGCGTTACGATTCAAAACAACTATGTTCATGACGTCAATGGATATATGTCCCAGAACGGTTCGGAAGGACACAAGAAAGGTTCCGGCGGAATTATGGTTCTGGTAACCGGCGGCAAGACGGAATCTTATTTCAAGGATTTGAAGATTTATGGTAACCAGGTACAGAAAGTCTGCCATGAAGCTATCTATATGGAGAGCTGTTGGGCAGCACGTAAGCTGGTCGGCGGCGCAGGAAGCCAGCAGGCAGGAAGCAAGCCGTGGGTAGGATGGCCGAATGTTCAGGTAAAGAACAATTATGTACACGATGTTGCCGGAGACGGAATTGTATTAATCAATGCGGACGGCGGCGTGGCAGAGAATAACCTGGTGGTCAAGGCAGCCAGTGAGGATTGGTATTATGCGAGGAATCCGGCACATGCGTCAATCTGGGCGTGGGACTGTAACAATGTGACATTCCAGAATAACGAGGCGGCTTATACAGAGAGCACGCAGGACGGTATGGCTTTCGATTCCGATTATGGCAATCAGAATGTGTTATTCCAGTATAACTACAGCCATCACAATAAAGGCGGTTTCTGGATGGCTTGCCCGGGACCTTATTATTCCATCAATTCTGTAGTACGTTATAATGTCAGCGTCAATGACGGCAGATTTGACGGTTCCCGCGTACTGTGGGTTGGCGAGTCTGGAAGTATCGGACATCAGGTGTATAACAACACCATGTATTGGGATGATGAATATGAGAATATACAGGCAGTAAAACAAGGTTCCTGGATATCGGGGTCTGCGACGGCAAAGACCAGTGGAACCGATATTTACAACAACATTTTCTATGGAGACAGCCAGGAATTTGTCAATCATGAAGGTGTACATTACCGCAATAACTGTGTCTGGGGCGGAGCAGAGAAAGCATATCCTTGGGAAGAAGATTCTACAGGAATTGCAGCTGACCCGGCATTTGCGGATGTAACGGATTGTACGGACGGAACATTTGCAGATAATACAGTCACGATTGGTAAGACAGAAGGTCTGGAATTGACAGAGACCTCTCCCTGTATCGATGCCGGAGAGGCTTACATGGCAGTGCCCAATGAATCTTTTGAGGCGGTGACGGATGAAAAGCTGCCGGACGATAAGACGCAGATTACTTTGGAAAATAAAGACTACAAGGGCAGTGATGTTCCATACAAAGCAGGTGCAGAGGCAACTGCGGCTGAGAAAATTGATATCGGCGCTTTCGAGTATCAGGGAGCACGCCAGGGCAGCTTTGAGGCGCCAGCAGACGATAAAGCATGGCTGCAGGAAATGGTAACTTTGGCAGCGGGAGTTGATAAGACGAAATTTGAAGCTGCAAGCGTACAGGATTTAGAGAGCGCGATTGAGGCTGCCAATACGGCCTTGGAGAGCAATCCTATCCAGATAAGCGCCATGGTATACCGCATGGAGCATGTGCTCATGAACATGGTTAAGGCAGGAGAAGGCGGAGTTGGCGGAGCAGCAGACAACCTGCTGACAGCGGCACAGTCTGGTTTTGAAAGCGGAACGGATAATTGGGGACATTGGCCAGAAGCAGTTTCCGTGACAGCTTCTACGGAGCAGAAGCGCACCGGCAGCCAGAGTCTGAAGATTAATTATGCCAATGCAGCCAGCGAGACCGCTTTTTCAGAGCTTGGCGGTATCTCGGTAGAGCCGAATACCGATTATGTGCTGGAAGCGTGGATGTACTGCAGCAGTGCCAGTGATGCTTCCAAAGTGGGAATGGAAGCCAAACATCATCACAATGTTACGGGACAAACGAATGATACGAAGTTGGGAAATGCCACGGCCTCATCGGAAGAGCAGGATGCAGACCATCCCGGCTGGTATAAGGTGACGCTTGAGTTTACTACACAAGGTTACAATAAAGTCAGCATTGCGTTCAGCAGCAATATTGCAACCGTCTATGCGGATGACGTTGTGCTCTATCCGGCACAGAAGACAGTTACGAAGCTGAATCGCACGAAATTAGAGGCTGCGCTTGCACAAGAGCCGCAGTATGGACAGGAAGATTACCCAACCGCGTTGTGGGAGGCTTATCAGGCGGCTTATCAATCTGCCAGGGTTGTGCGCGTGACCCCGACAGCAGTGCAGAAAGAAATTGATGATGCGGCCAAAGCGCTGAACACGGCATATAATAATCTGGCGAAGAAAGCTAGTAAGACAGGGCTGCTGCGTGCTTATTACACAACCCATGCTTCCAAGCAGAAGGGAGATTACACGGATGTCAGCTGGAAGCGTTTTACGGCTGCTTTACAGGCGGCAAAAGAGGTGTTGGATTTGGGAGACCAGGCTACGCAGGCTGCTGTTGACCAGGCTTTGGCTGATTTGAAGACGGCAGTGAACGGATTGACGCAGAAACCAGCCGAGGAGAAACCGCCAGTCACAAATCCGCCAGCCCAGAAGAAAGACCAGACAATCAGCGTTACCAAGACTAGCGTTACCAAAGCGTATGGCGACAAAGCATTCAGCCTGGGCGCTAAGATTGCAGTTGGAGATGGAACGCTGACTTATAAGAGTTCTGATGAGAAGGTGGCAAAGCCGGATGCGAACGGCAACGTATCTGTCACTGGAATCGGGACCTGTGCCATCACAATCACAGCTTCCGGGACAGTGAATTATAACCAGAAAGCGGTAAATATTACTGTTACGGTTAATCCGGGCAAAGCTAAAGTAAAAGTGCTGAAACCGGGCAAAAAGCAGCTTAAGGTGACTTGGAATAAGGATACGAAAGTAACGGGATACGAAGTACAGTGCTGCCTGAATAAGAAATTTAAGTCTGGTGTTAAGAAAGCGAACATCAAAAAGGCAAAGACCACAACCACAACCTTTAAAAAACTGAAAAAGGGTAAGAAATATTACGTACGTATCCGTGCATATAAGACTGTAAAGGTAAACGGCAAGTCCACGAAGCTTACCGGTGCATGGAGCAAGGTCATGACCAGCAAAAAGATTAAATAACGCTTTTGAGGAAGGAATAAAGAGCCAATATGCGAAAAAGGTATATCAATTATATCCTGTGCATTCTGGCAGTCTTTTGTGCCGCAGCTATGGGCTGCGGCACAAAGACTGTCGGGGACAGCGAGGTAGTTATGGAAATTGCAGGACAGCCTGTCGTGAAAGCAGAATATCAGATGATTGCCGGCAGCTGCCAGAATGAAATCAAGCAGCAGTATGATACGGATATAGTCAACAGCAAAGATTTCTGGGTCACAGGGGAATCCGGAGAACGGCCATTGGATAAAGCTATGCAGCTTGCCAGGGACACGTTGGCTTTTAACAAAACGGTGGCTCAGCTTGCCAGGGAGAAAGGTATGACAGCAGAGTTGGATTACCTGTCGCTGACGGCACAGCAGGAGGGGGAGAACGCCAGACGTGAGGAAGTAAAAGAGTCGGGAGGGACTTTCTATGGCATTACCGCGTTTGGCATCCGTGAATATTATGACTATGTCTATACCCAGGCAGAGTATGAACTGACAGAGATTCTCAAAAGGGAACAAGATATATCGGATGAGGAACTGCAGGCAATTTATGAGCAAAACCAGCAGGAGTATACGAGTGATGTGAGTGTGGATATGCTGGTTGCCGAGATGGCGGCACAGGCGGAGGATGAACAGATGGCACAGGTGGCAGAAGACTTGAGGGAACATACGGATTTACCGTATCTTACAGAGAAATATCCCACAGTAAATTTTTATCAGCTTACAATGTCGTCCCTCAATATGCAGGAGGGAAAGAGCGGGGCATATATGCAGCGTTGGCTGACTGCCTCTGCCATGCAGCAAGGGGAGGTGTGCGAACCTTTTGCGATAGGGGAAAACTGGATAACTATGCGCTGCCTTAAGAGGTCTGAACAGGCGGTGCAGCCCTTTGAAGAAGTGAAAGGGCTGCTGAAAGACAGTGTTCAGAGCAGCCTGGCGTATGAGGAACTGCAAGCCAGGCAGAAAGAAGCTGAGATTGAGCTTACGATATCGCAGGAGCAGTTAGAAGCGATTGCTTTAGAAGCGCTGCAATCCACCTTTTAAGATTGCCTTAGAAACGCTGCAATTTATTTCTTTAAAGCTGCCCGCTTACGCAATGTCGGGTCCAGAATCCGTTTGCGGATACGCAGGCTCTTAGGCGTGACTTCCAGAAGTTCATCTGTCTCAATAAATTCCAATGCCTGTTCCAGGCTGAGGATTTTGGGCGGCGTCAAGGTAAGCGCTTCATCTGCACTCGAGGAACGGGTGTTGGTGAGGTGCTTTTTCTTGCACACGTTGAGTTCAATGTCTTCTGGTTTGGCACACTGCCCGATGACCATGCCGGCATAGACTTTGGCGCCGGCGCCGATAAACAGAGCGCCGCGGTCCTGGGCGCTGAACAGTCCATAGGTGACGGATTCGCCGGATTCAAAGGCAATGAGTGAGCCTTGTCTGCGGTAAGCGATATCTCCTTTATAAGGCTCGTAGCCGTTGAAAATCGTGTTGATAATGCCGTTTCCCTTTGTATCTGTCATAAATTCATTGCGGTAGCCGATAAGTCCCCGAGAGGGAATGTTGAACTCCAACCTTGTATAGCCGCCGCTGATGGGACCCATATTGCGAAGTTCTCCTTTGCGCTGGCTCAGCTTTTCAATGACGGAGCCGGTAAATTCATCCGGTACATCGACATAGGCGAGTTCCATGGGCTCTAAACGCTTGCCTTTTTCATCTGTATGGTATAACACTTCTGCTTTGCTGACAGCAAATTCATAGCCTTCCCGGCGCATATTTTCAATGAGTACGGAAAGATGCAGTTCCCCTCTGCCCGATACTTTCAGACAGTCCGGGCTGTCTGTCTCTTCCACGCGCAGAGAGACGTCTGTATTAAGTTCGCGGAACAGGCGGTCACGGATATGGCGGGAAGTCACAAATTTCCCTTCCTGCCCGGCGAGCGGGCTGTCATTGACGATAAAATTCATAGAAATAGTAGGCTCAGAAATTTTCTGGAAGTCAATGGCCTGCGGATTTTCCGGGGAGCAGATGGTATCTCCGATATGGATGTCAGCGATGCCGGAGATAGCGACGATAGAGCCGATTTTTGCTTCTGTGACGTCCACCTTGTTCAGTCCGTCAAATTCATATAATTTGCTGATACGCACTTTCTGCAGCTTGTCCGGTTCATGGTGATTTACCACTACAGCGTCCTGGTTGATTTTCAGGCAGCCGTTGTCCACTTTGCCCACGCCGATACGTCCGACATATTCATTGTAGTCGATGGTGCTGATTAACACCTGTGTGTTGGCGTCCGGGTCTCCCTCCGGTGCGGGGATATATTCTAAAATAGTCTCAAACAACGCCGTCATATCTTTCTTCTCGTCATTCAAATCTTTTACGGCATAGCCGTCTCTTGCTGAGGCATAGATAAAGGGGCAGTCGAGCTGCTCGTCTGAGGCGTCCAAATCCATGAACAGTTCGAGCACCTCATCAATCACTTCATCCGGGCGTGCTTCCGGGCGGTCAATCTTGTTGATGCACACAACCACCGGGAGGTCCAGGGCGAGGGCTTTCATCAGCACGAATTTTGTCTGCGGCATGGCTCCCTCGAAAGCATCCACCACGAGTACAACACCGTTCACCATTTTGAGCACACGCTCCACCTCGCCGCCGAAGTCTGCATGTCCCGGAGTGTCGATAATGTTGATTTTTGTATCCTTATAAAATACAGCGGTATTTTTGGAGAGGATGGTGATTCCTCGTTCCCGCTCAATATCATTGGAATCCATCACGCGCTCCTGTACTTCCTGGTTGGCACGGAATACGCCGCTTTGTTTCAGCAGTTCATCCACCAGCGTGGTCTTGCCATGGTCTACATGGGCGATGATGGCGATGTTGCGTATATCTTCACGTTTCATTTTCATAAAAACATCCCTCTTTCTCAAATCAGTAAATAGCTACTATTATTTATCACACTAGCGTATTATACTGCCCGCGGCGGCATTTGGCAAGACCCGGTTTACTCTTGTATTATAAAATCAGGTCTGTTATAATTGTTTACAGTAACTATATGGAAGTCGTAAGAAGCAACAGGTGGGAGGATTTACATGAGCGAAGATAACAATGTGTTTGGAAGTAGTGGACAACAGTCAGATTCCAGCCAGCCGCCGGAGGTATCTCAGCCGCCGCAGGTGGATTTGAACAAGAATACATCCCAGCAGCCGGAAGTGAGCCAGCCGCCGCAGGCAGGGCTGCAGAATTACCAACAGCAGCCGGAATACAGAGGACAACAGTCAGATTCCAGTGGTCAGCAGCAGGGCTGCAGTGGGCAGATGTCAGGCTATGGTCAGCAGCAAGGGTATCATCAGTATTATGGAGACCAGAACCAGCAGACCCCACGTTCAGGCTATGCAGAACCGGTGTATCACCAGGATAATACGAACTATGAGGAGCAGGGGCAGGGATTCGGAATTGCCTCATTGATTTGCGGTATCCTTTCCATCGTTACCTGCTGCTGCAGCTGTCCATGCGCACCGCTGGCGATTGTGTCAATTGTGCTGGGAATTCTGCAGATTAGCAAGGGTGCAGGAAGCGGCAGGGGAATGGCGATTGCCGGTATTATCTGTTCTGCTGTGGGCTTAATTCTGATGGTGATAAGCATAGTATTTACAATTGTTATGAACAGTTCCGGGTTTACCGAAAGTTATTACCAGAATTATTATGACATAATTCAGGAGCTTGAGAATATGGACAGTTACCGAACATATTGAGATTTGAGTTTTATTGGGCTGTGGCGCTAAAAAAAGCGCCGCAGCCTAAATTTTTTCTTTTTCCGTGGACAAAATGTCTTCCTGAGGAGTTTTATATATGTAAGCGTTTACAGATAAAAACAGGAATTGCCGCCATGCTTAAGTACCAATGGACAGTCCCTGGAAGGAAGGAGTGAGGAACATGCAGGTCAAAAGTGCAGAGGAATTGTATAATAAATATTTTGCTGCAGTGTACAGCGTCTGCTTTCTCTATATGAAAAACCAGGCGGATGCCTGTGACATGGTTCAGGAAACATTTCTGCGGCTGCTGCAGGGGAAGTTTGCTTATGAGGATGAAGAAAAAGCCAGGGCATGGCTGATTGTGACGGCATCAAACTGCTGCAAAAGCCAGCTCAGGAAATGCTGGCGCAAAAAGCAGGTTGCCTATGATGCGGCTGTTCATGATAAGGGAAAAGTGGAATCGGATAATCTGCTGCTTCGGATGGTGCAGGAGCTGGAAGAGAAATACCGTTTGCCGGTGTATTTATATTATTTTGAGGGATATCACAGTGAAGAGATTGCCAAGATGCTTCGTGTCAATGCTTCCACTGTGAGAAGTCGTCTGGCAAAGGCGCGGAAAATACTGCGGTTGGAACTGGAGGGCAAAGAATGCGCGGTTACATTTCCAGAAAATGAACAGCAGGAAAAGGTAAGAAAGGCGTGGTGAATATGAGGTTGGATTACAGGAAAATGCAGAAAGAAATACTGCCCGGGAAGGAAACACAGGACTGGGTGTGGGAAGAGATTGAAAGGATAGCTGCTAAAGGTGAGAAGAAGCAGAACAAATGGGTTGGACTGAAAATGGCAGCCAGCATTGCAGCTGCAGTACTTGTATTTGTTGCCTTGATTCCTCAGACAAGCTGGGCGGACCAGATAACGGGATTGGTAAAGGAATTTTTCTATGCCAATGCGGATATCAAACAGGACATTGTGCCCAATGTCTATGAGGACGAGGGTAAATACGGTCATGTCAGGATGAAGATACAGGAGATGATTTCCGATGGCGCCTGCACATACTGTACCATCTGTTATGAGGCGTTAGATGCAGAAGGGGAGCAATGGCTGAAAGAGCAGGAATTTGATGTAAATAGCATAAGGTTTACATCGTATGCTACTGATGATGATTATAATTCTTCTATAACGGTGGTGGCTGACGATGGGAATAAGACGGTCATAGGAGGATGTAATCTGCATGAACAAAAGGAGCTGGCAACGGAGAAAGCAAGATATTTTGCTTTTTCTTTTGAGAACGACAGCGGAAGCTTTCCCCTTAAAAATGAAACTATGACAATGTTCTATCCCATGTACAGAAGCCAGGGGATTGGCAAAGTAAAGGTAATCAGCAATCTTGATACCGTTTCCTACCGGTTAGTAGGCGATAAGTCCCCTAGTGAATATTATGAGCCGGAATATCTGGTTGTTTCCAAGCTGTCCTATGCGCTGTTTGGCAAGGATTATGGAACGCACAAGTATTGGTTTGAAGAAGGAATGTTGTGGCAAGAATACAGTGAAGGATTTTTGGCAGAGAAAGGAGATAACGAAGATTTTGTGTATCGAGATGGGATTCCGATGGCATTTAAGATGAAAGATGGTTCAACATTAGAAATGGGTTATGCCTGGTCGCAATTATATGAAGCGGAAAATACAGTTTCAGGTTCTGATTTCCTGATTTCTGCAGGGCATTTTAATGTGGATAGCGAGAATTGGGAAAGGATTATGCCGATAGACGACCCCAATGAACTGACCGGTATAGAAATTGACGGCGTACATTACGATTTAGTGAAAGAAGAAATTGCGGATAAGTGACAGATGATGTTTGCGCAAAGAGGATGCCGCTTGGCATCCTCTTAATTGCTATTCACTTTTTAGAGGCGGTTGTTGGTAAAGCTTGCGGTTAATTTCCTTTTTTAGGATTTCGATTTCTTCTTTTACTGTTTCAAGGTCGCCCTTTTGCACTTGTCTCTCAATCCGTTCAACTAATGTCAGCTGGTCGAAAAGAGCAGCATTTAGTTCTTTTTCATTTGTTGGCATATTATTCACCTCCTTGTATAATAAGTCTTCCTTTGGTTCATATTCTAACATATTTGGAATTCTATTGCCACATGTATTTGTCTTCCGTATTGTTACCCTTTTTCACGATAAAATCCTGCCCTCCCTTGACAAAAGGGAAGGGCAGGATTTATAATTTGAACAATCGCACGAAAGGAGAATCATGATGTATAGCAAAGTCGAGACGAATTTAAACTTTGTGGAAAGAGAAAAGCAGACAGAGCAATTCTGGAAAGAGCAGGATATTTTTAGGAAGAGCATGGACAACCGGAAGGACGGCGAGACCTATACGTTTTACGATGGACCGCCTACGGCAAACGGCAAACCGCATATCGGTCATGTACTGACTCGTGTTATCAAAGACATGATACCGAGATACCAGACCATGAAGGGTAAGATGGTTCCGCGTAAGGCGGGCTGGGATACCCATGGGCTTCCGGTAGAGCTGGAAGTGGAGAAGCTGCTGGGATTGGACGGCAAAGAGCAGATTGAAGAATACGGATTAGAACCATTTATAGATAAATGTAAAGAGAGCGTCTGGAAATACAAGGGTATGTGGGAGGATTTCTCCGGTACGGTTGGTTTCTGGGCGGACATGGACAACCCCTATGTTACCTACCACAATGATTTCATCGAGTCAGAGTGGTGGGCATTGAAAGAAATCTGGGATAAAAAATTACTCTATAAAGGATTTAAGATTGTACCTTACTGTCCGCGCTGCGGGACGCCTTTGTCCGCACAGGAGGTGGCACAGGGGTATAAGACTGTGAAAGAGCGTTCGGCGATTGTCCGTTTCAAAGCAGTAGGCGAGGACGCCTATTTCCTGGCATGGACGACTACGCCCTGGACGCTGCCCTCAAACCTTGCGCTCTGTATGCATCCTGATGAGACTTACTGCAAAGTAAAGGCAGTTGACGGCTATACTTATTATATGGCGGAGGCGTTGTTGGATAAAGTATTGTCCACTTTGCTGGATAAGGAACAGCAGGCAGCCGGTGAGAAAGCCTATGAGGTCTTAGAGACATATAAAGGCAAGGATTTGGAATACAGGGAATATGAGCCTTTATTTGCCTGTACTGGAGAGGCGGCAGCGAAGCAGCATAAGAAAGCACACTTTGTTACCTGCAATACTTATGTTACGATGACGGACGGTACCGGAATCGTCCATATCGCGCCGGCATTCGGTGAAGATGATTCTAAAGTGGGCAGGGATTATGATTTGCCTTTCGTGCAGTTTGTGAACGGCAAGGGAGAATTGACTGAAGGTACGCCTTATGCAGGTGTTTTCTGTAAAAAAGCAGACCTGATGATTCTGCAGGATTTGGAGGACCAGAAATTATTGTTTGATGCGCCTAAGTTTGAGCATGAATATCCCCATTGCTGGCGCTGCGACACGCCGCTCATCTACTATGCGCGGGAATCCTGGTTCATCAAGATGACAGCAGTTAAGGAAGATTTAATCCGCAACAATAATACGATTCACTGGATACCTGAGAGTATCGGCAAGGGACGGTTCGGCGACTGGCTGGAAAATGTGCAGGATTGGGGAATTTCCCGTAATCGTTACTGGGGAACACCGCTGAATATCTGGGAGTGCGGGTGCGGTCATATGCATTCCATCGGCAGCATCGCGGAACTGAAAGAGATGTCCGATAACTGCCCGGAGGAAATTGAGCTGCATCGCCCTTATATTGATGCGGTGACTATCAAATGCCCGCAGTGCGGCAAGCAGATGCATCGTGTGCCGGAGGTAATTGACTGCTGGTTTGATTCCGGGGCCATGCCTTTTGCACAGCATCACTATCCATTTGAGAATAAAGAACTCTTTGAGCATCAGTTCCCGGCACAGTTTATCTCAGAGGCTGTTGACCAGACCCGCGGATGGTTCTATTCGTTGCTGGCGGAATCTACACTGCTGTTTAACAAGGCGCCGTACGAGAATGTTATTGTCCTGGGGCATGTGCAGGATGAGAATGGGCAGAAGATGAGTAAGTCCAAGGGCAACGCCGTAGACCCCTTTGATGCCTTGGAGACTTATGGAGCGGATGCCATCCGCTGGTATTTCTACATTAATTCCGCACCATGGCTGCCGAACCGGTTCCATGGCAAGGCCGTGCAGGAAGGGCAGCGTAAATTTATGGGAACGCTGTGGAATACCTATGCATTCTTTATTCTCTATGCCAATATTGATGAGTTTGATGCGACAAAATATAAATTGGAATACGATAAATTATCCGTAATGGATAAATGGCTCCTGTCCAAATTGAATACGCTGGTGACGGAAGTGGACGAAGATTTGGGCAATTACCGGATACCTGAAGCTGCCAGGGCGCTGCAGGAGTTTGTGGAAGATATGAGTAACTGGTATGTCAGAAGAAGCAGGGAGCGTTTCTGGGCAAAGGGTATGGAGCAGGATAAGATTAATGCATATATGACCTTATATACTGCACTGGTAACTGTGAGCAAGCTGGCAGCTCCGATGATACCCTTTATGACAGAGGATATTTACCGCAATCTTGTGTGCAGCATTGATAAATCTTCGCCAGTGAGCGTCCATCTGTGCGACTTCCCGGTGGCAGATACGTCTATGGTGGATAAAGAACTGGAAAAGAACATGGATGCCGTACTGAAAATTGTGGTGATGGGCAGAGCCTGCCGCAACAATGCCAATATTAAGAACCGCCAGCCAATTGGCAAAATGTTCGTCAAAGCGCCTTATGGGCTGCCGGAGTTTTTCCAAGAAATCATTGAAGACGAGTTGAATGTAAAGAATGTGCAATTTACAGAAGACGTCAGCAGCTTTACAGATTATACCTTTAAGCCGCAGCTGCGCACGGTAGGACCCAAATACGGCAAGTACTTAAAACAGATTCAGCAGGCGTTAAGTGAGCTTGACGGCAACAAGGCGTACGCAGAGTTAAAAGAGAAGGGCAGTCTTGCACTTGACAGTGTAGATGCAGAAGTTGTATTATGTGAAGAGGATCTTCTGATTACCATGACCCAGCAGGAAGGCTATGTGACAGAGGGAGATAATGAAGTAACCGTGGTTCTTGATACCAATCTGACACCGGAACTTATTGAGGAAGGCTTTGTGCGCGAACTTATCAGTAAGATTCAAACTATGCGTAAGGAAGCCGGCTTTGAGGTGATGGATAAGATTACCGTTTCTTATCAGGCAGAAGAAAAGATTGACACCGTCTTTCGTAAGCATGGTGCGCAGATACAGTCTGAGGTGCTTGCCGAGGACATTGACAGCACGCAGATAAAAGGATACGAGAAGGAATGGAATATCAATGGAGAACATGTGGTACTCGGAGTAGAAAAAATATAGCGAACAGGAACAAAATGTTGTCAAGACAGAGATGGTCCTGCTTGTCTAACAGGCGTGTACCAGAGAAAAAGGAGATGGCTATGAAAAGGATAATTGACAAGGAAAAATTCATTCAGGAAATTAAAAACAACGTAAAGAATCTCTACCGCAAGACCTTGGAGGAGGCTTCCCAGCAGGAGGTATATCAGGCGGTGTCCAATGCGGTCAAAAATGTAATTATTGACCAGTGGCTTGCCACACAGAAGACATTTGATGAGGAAGACCCCAAGATTCTGTACTATATGTCCATGGAGTTCCTTATGGGAAGGGCTTTGGGCAATAACCTGATTAACATGACTGCTTATACAGAAGTGAAGGAAGCGCTGGAAGAAATTGGATTTGATTTGAATGTAATTGAAGACCAGGAGCCGGACCCTGCATTGGGAAATGGCGGTTTGGGTCGTCTTGCAGCCTGTTTTATGGAATCTTTATCTACTCTGGGTTATCCTGCGTATGGCTGCGGAATCCGTTACCGTTATGGACTGTTCCGCCAGAAAATTGATAATGGCTTCCAGGTGGAAGTGCCGGATAACTGGCTGAAAGATGGCTATCCTTTTGAACTGCGCCGTCCGGAGCACACGTTCCAGGTCAAATTCGGCGGTTATGTGCGTTCTGAGATGGGTGGTAACGGAAAAATGAAGTTTATCCATGAAGGTTATCAGTCCGTACGCGCCGTACCTTATGACATGCCGGTACTCGGATATAACAACAATATGGTCAACGTGCTGATTGCCTGGGATGCAGAGCCAGAAGAATATTTTGAGCTGGATGCGTTTGACAAGGGAGATTATAAGAAAGCGGTAGAGCAGGAGAATCTTGCCCGGAACCTTGTGGAAGTGCTCTATCCCAATGACAACCACATTCAGGGAAAAGAACTGCGTCTGAAACAGCAGTATTTCTTTGTGTCAGCCAGCGTACAGCGTGCGATTGCGCGTTATAAGAAACACCATACCGATTTGCACAGACTGCCGGAGAAGGTAGCAATCCAGCTGAACGATACACATCCTACAGTAGCAGTAGCTGAGCTTATGCGTATCCTTCTGGATGAGGAGGGCATGGAATGGGATGAGGCGTGGGAGATTACTACGCATACCTGCGCTTATACCAACCACACAATTATGTCAGAGGCATTGGAGAAATGGCCGATTGAAATCTTTTCCAGACTGCTGCCGAGAATTTACCAGATTGTGGAGGAAATTAACCGCCGCTTTATTCTGGACATTGAGAAAAAGTTCCCAGGAGACCGCAATAAGGTGCAGAAAATGGCAATCATTTACGATGGCCAGGTGAAAATGGCGCATCTTGCAATTGCTGCGGGCTGTTCCGTCAATGGTGTGGCAAGGCTGCATACAGAGATATTAAAGAACCAGGAGCTGCATGATTTCTACGTGATGTTCCCGGAGAAATTCAACAATAAGACTAACGGAATTACGCAGAGGAGATTCCTCTATCATGGCAATCCGCTCTTGGCTGAGTGGGTCAATAAATATATCGGCAACGATTGGGTAACGAATCTGCCGCATTTGGAGAAATTAGCTGTGTATGTGGATGATGAGAAAGCACAGCAGGAGTTCATGAACATCAAATACCGCAATAAGCTGCGCCTTGCAGATTATATTCAGAAGCATAACGGAGTGAAAGTAGACCCGCGTTCTATTTTTGACGTACAGGTAAAACGTCTCCATGAATATAAGCGTCAGCTGTTGAATATCCTGCATGTAATGTACCTTTATAATAAGATTAAAGAACATCCGGAAATGGATTTCTATCCCAGGACTTTTATTTTTGGCGCCAAGGCAGCTGCAGGTTACCGCATTGCCAAACTGACGATTAAGTTGATTAACAGCGTGGCTGAGGTAGTCAATAATGATGCATCCATTGGCGGTAAGATTAAGGTGGTATTTATTGAGGATTACAAGGTATCGACTGCTGAGTGGATTTTTGCAGCGGCAGACGTATCCGAGCAGATTTCTACGGCAAGCAAGGAGGCATCCGGGACCGGTAACATGAAGTTTATGTTAAATGGTGCGGTAACGCTGGGAACAATGGACGGCGCGAACGTGGAGATTGTAGAGGAAGTGGGAGAAGAGAATGCGTTTATTTTCGGTATGAGTTCCCAGGAGGTTATTGAGCATGAGCAGAGGCGTGATTATGACCCCATGCAGATTTTTAATAACGATCAGGATGTGCGTCAGGTATTGATGCAGCTGATTAATGGCATGTATTCCAGGAATGATCCGGAATTGTTCCGCCCATTGTACAATTCCCTTTTGAATACGAAGGAGACCCAGTTTGCGGATACTTACTTTATCCTCAAGGATTTCCGTTCTTATGTGGAAGCTCAGGAGAGAGTGGAGAAAGCGTACCGGGATGAAAAAGGCTGGGCAAGAATGGCGATGCTCAATGTGGCACATGCCGGTAAGTTTACGTCAGACCGTACGATTCAGGAATATGTAGATGACATTTGGCATTTAGACAGAGTAAAAGTGAAAATGCCGGAGTCTAAATAGTACTAGAATATAAAGGGACTGCCGCAATATCATCGGAGGACAGGAATTGTCCGAGGCTGTTTTGCGGCAGTTCTATTTGATGGGATAGACAGTATGGAAAAGATGAAAATAAGAAATTCACTGTTGCTGCTCCTTACCGCCACAATCTGGGGCGTGGCGTTTGTTGCGCAGAGCGTAGGCATGGATTATGTGGGTCCGCTGACATTTAACTGTGTGCGTTCATTGCTTGGAGGGCTGGTTTTGATTCCCTGTATCTGGTTGCTTGGCAGACAGCAGGGAAGTCAGAAGAGGGCAGTGACAGATTTACAAGATAAGAAGAGGGAGCGCAGGGATTTGCTGGTGGGCGGAAGTTTGTGCGGTATCTTGCTGTGTCTGGCAAGCAATTTTCAGCAAATGGGGATACTCTATACCTCCGTGGGCAAAGCGGGTTTTATCACGGCGTGTTATATTATTATTGTGCCGGTACTGGGTATTTTCCTGCGCAGAAAATGCGGGCTAAACGTATGGTTTGGCGTTTTGTTTGCGTTGTTTGGTTTGTATTTCCTGTGTATCAAAGGCAATACTTCCACTATGGAGGTGGAACGGCTTATTTCCTGGCTGCCCATTGGCAAAGGAGAAATATCACTGATGATTTGTGCGCTGCTGTTTTCCGTGCATATTCTGGTGATAGATTATTTTACGGTGCGCGCAGACGGTGTGAAGATGTCCTGTATTCAGTTTTTTGTGTGCGGGATTTTGTCGGGCCTGGGGATGGCGGCGGCAGAAGAGCCGCGGATAATGGATATCCTCAACGCCTGGCAGCCTATATTATATGCAGGAATTATGTCCTGCGGTGTGGCATATACGCTGCAGATTGTGGGGCAGAAGGGGATGAATCCCACAGTGGCATCTTTGATACTTAGCCTGGAATCGGTGATTTCCGTGTTGGCAGGCATGGTATTGTTATCACAAAGGCTGAGTACATGGGAAATCTTGGGCTGCGTGCTGATGTTTGTGGCAATCATCCTGGCGCAGCTTCCGCAGAGAGAGGGAGGCAAAGAAAATGCAGCTTAAGAAGGTAAAGAAAATATATCAAGTTAGATTAGCTCTGCTCATAGCCGTGTTGTTTGCATGTATGTGCCTGACTGGCTGTCAGGGCAACCAGGAGGCAGTGGAGAACCAGCAGGCATACCGGCAGGTGGGCATTAATAAGATGGATGAGGGCAAATTTGAGGAGGCTGTGGCTGCATTTCAGAAAGCCCTGGACCAATCCCAGGCGGTAATCGGTGATATGGAACTGGACATCTGCTATTACAAAGCGACTGCACAGTATAACAGCGGAGATACGAAGGGAGCCATCACGACCTGTGATGCGCTGATCAATTATGATAATGAAGATGCCACAGCATATTTTATCCGGGGCTGTGTGTACCTTAAGGAGGGGGACAGTGAAAATGCACGCAGGGATTATGCCAGTGCATTGGCGCTTTCCGGCAATAATTATGCACTCTACCTCTCTGTCTACGAGAATCTGGCAGGAGCAGGATTTGACAGTGAGGCGGAAGAGCTGGTAGCAAAGGCATTGGAACTCTCCGGCAGTTCTGCCGAGGATTATCGGGAGAGGGGGCATATCTACCTGATTCGGGAAGAATATGATAATGCCAGAAAAGAACTGGATCAGGCAATTAAGATGGGAGATACCAAGGCGCTGTTGTATCTGGCACAGGTCTACGATGCGCAGGGAGATGATAAGAAGGCCAAATCCCTCTATGAAAGTTATCTAAAGCAGAATGATTCTGATACGGATACCATGATTGCCCTGGGAGAAATGCAGCTGGAAGCAGGAAAATATAAAAAAGCCCTGGAACTGTTTCAACAGGCGCTGGAAGCAGGAAAGCCGGAAGACGCCAAAAGTTTACGGCGCAATGAGATTATCTGCTACGAGTACCTCTATGATTTTGCCAAGGCAAAAGAGAAGATGGCGTCTTACGTGAAGGATTACCCGGAGGATGAAGAAGCACAGAGGGAGTATGAATTTTTGCAGACCAGATGATATCTGCGGCGATTATAAGGGGTGTCGGTAAAAGATAATTTGTACAGAGATATGAAAGAATGGAAGTGGCTTATGATAGGGACAAAAAAGATATTCAGGAAGTTTGGCAAGACAATGGTGATATACCTGCTGCTGATTTCCTTGCTGTGCAGTACCGCAGTTGTGCATACACAGGCGGCAGAGGGACAGGCAGTAAGCAGTATAGAGGAAGAAGAGGTTTCCGTAGACAGGCAGGAAGCACAGTCTGTCAGCCCTGGGGATGGCAGCCAGTTTGTCAGAAAAGGAATTTGCAGGCTTGATAACGGCAAGCTATACTATTTCAATAACAAAGGTGTAAAAGTGACCAAAAAGGGATGGCATAAAATATCCAGCAAACGTTATCTGCAGATGGCTAAGGGCGGCCATTTGGTTGCCAAGATGGACAACAGTAAAGGACGCTGGAAATACTACAAATATGATTACAAGGGAAATAAATGGCGAGAGCAGAAATCTGTCTGGATTTATGTCGATGGGAAACGGTATTATTTTGACAGGAGCGGCAAATGTACCATAATATATTATCCCCGAACCCAAAAGTGCAAAGTGTACGAAAAAGGCAAAATGCGCGTGCTGAAGAAAGATATCTGCAAGCTTCACAATGGTAAGATATATTATTTTGGCAAAAATGGAATTCGGGTGACTAAAAAGGGTTGGAATAAATTATCATCCAAAGAATACATACAGGTCGGCAAATCCAAATGGGTTACCGCAAAAATGCAGAATACAAAGGGGATATGGAGGTATTATAAATACAGCTACCGTCATAAGAAGTGGGTAAAACAGAAGAAAATCTGGCTTGAGGTCAATAAGAAAAAATATTATTTTAACGGCTCAGGCAGATGTACGCATTTGTATGATACTGTCAGCAGGAAATTTTATGACTATAGCAATGGCAGGAAGATCCTGGTGAAGAGCGATGCGCGCGTGGTCGGCGGCAAAGAGTATTATTTTGGCGCTGACGGCGTGAAGGTAAGCGAAGCGGGAATGTACCTTACCTGCCGTGGGAGCTTGGTTTATGCCATGGCAGACGGGATTGTGACAAAGAAAATATCAGGCCAGATATTTACATATTCTCTGGTAAACGGTAAAGTGGCAAGCTGCCGGGTGAAAGATGGCGTCTACATGTGCTATTACAATGGAAATGCCGAGCCGAGAAGAAAAATTGATACCAGCAGGCCGATGGTTGCCCTTACTTATGATGATGGGCCTTCCCAATATACGCCGGAAATTCTGGACGTGCTGCAAAAGCATAACAGTGTGGCAACATTTTTTGTGGTAGGGAATCGGGTTCCCGGTTATGCCGACACTGTGCGCAGTGCACAGCAGATGGGATGTGAAATCGGGAACCATACCTACAGCCATCAAGTGCTGACGAAGGTGGGGATTCCTCAGATTCAAAGTCAGATTGGCGCAACGAACAGCGCGGTACAGAATGTGACAGGGGTAGCTCCTGTTGTTATGCGTCCGCCTGGAGGCGGTCATAATGCGGCAGTAAGAAGCGCTGTGGGTATGCCGGTAATTATGTGGTCTATTGATACGCTTGACTGGAAGACACGGAATGCCGCTTCCACGCAGGCAGCGGTCCTGGGTAAGGTGCGGGATGGCGATATTGTCCTGATGCACGATCTTTACAGCCAGACAGCGGCAGCCTCGAGGGTGATTATACCGGAACTGCTGCAGAGAGGATACCAGCTTGTGACCGTCAGCGAACTTTCCGATTGCCGCGGCGCTATGACAAGCGGCGGGGTATACAGTGCATTCCGCTGATAATATCAGTTGACAACAGAATATTTTCAATAGAATGACAGAAAGTCCTGCCCAAATTTGCGGCAGGACTTTATAAGTATCAGTTATAATTTACGGCAGGACTGTCTTTCCATCAGCTGGCAGGGGAGCTTGATTTTCATGGCTGTTGCCGGATGCTGTTTGAGGATATTGAAGACAATGTTCGCGCCAAAGCTGCCCATATCGTAGGCTGGTGCATGGATGGTCGTCAGCGGCGGTGAGGTAAAGGAAGAAAGGCTGGTGTCATCAAAGCCCATCAGAGAGATGTCCTGCGGAACCTTAATGCCCTTGTCGCTTAACGCGCGCAAGGCGCCGAATGCGATGGGATCGCTGGAAGCGATAATTGCGGTGGGAAGGTCTTTGGAATCAATTAATCTTTGCATCATCTGGTAACCTGCTTCAATGGTATAGGTCTCTTCCTGCAAGTAAGGTTTATAGATAACGCCGTATTTTTCACAGTATTTTATAAAGAGCGTTTTACGCATATCTGGAAAAAGCGTCTGGTCTGCAAGGTATTCTTTCCCGCCAAGAAATCCTATTTTACGGTGGCCCAGAGCGGTCAGGTAATCCATGCCCGTCTGTATGGCATGTTCAAAATCCAGGGTAATCGTGGAAATGTTCATATCGTCAATCGGCATATCTAAAAAGATGATGCCGGAAGCCATTTCCCGGAATCGCTTGACTTCGCTTGCGCTGAATTTACCCACACAGACAAGCGCGTCTACATTTTTCAGTGAGTCCATGTAATTAACGTCAGCTTTATATGTACGCACAACGTGAATGCAGTTTTGCATACAGAAATCTTCAATCCCCTGGCGGATTAACAGATAATAGTTGTCTTCCATTTCCTCCTGTGGGGAAAACCACTGGACAATGCCCAATGTGTAGACAGATTTCCCGGAAGCACGGGATTTCTTTTTATAATTTAAGGCATGTGCCGTGTCCAATACTTTCTGCCGTGTCTCGGGAGAAACGTTCAATGTATTGTCGTTATTTAGAATTCTCGAAACAGTGGCAGAAGAAACGCCCGCTGACACTGCAATATCCTTGATAGTTGCCATAAATACCTCCAAGCTGTTATTTCATAGATAAAATTGTAGAATTATGTATTCAAACAAAATTAAGTATAGCAAAAAAATGGAAAAAAGAAAACACTTTTTTTAGTAAATTTACTAAATTAATGTAACAGCTCAGCCAGTTTAAAGAAATGGAGACAAATCATGTAAAGCGTCTGAAATCTTAGAAAAGTCCTCACAATCTTTACTAAATAGATTGACTATTTAGTAAATAACATTTATAATGTTTGTATGTGTAAACGGAAAATGGAGGAAGATGGAGGGTATTATAATGAATACAAAGATATTGGCAGAGGAGTTGAAATCACAGGGGTATCAGGAGCGGCTGCAGGAAATTTATGTGGATACAGGAGTTCTTGCTTATCAGACAGAACGCTATGGCCGGGCTATTGAGAAGTTTGAGGAGTTATATGGGGAGCAGGATGCAGAGATTTACAGTGCGCCGGGCAGGAGCGAGGTAGGCGGAAATCATACAGACCATCAGCATGGAGAGGTTCTGGCGGCATCCATCAATCTGGATGCGATTGCCGTGGTGAGCAGGACAGAGGAAAATATCATTCGGCTTTTATCGGATGGTTATCCTATGATTACTGTAGATTTAAGTGATTTAAAAATGAGAAAAGGCGAGGAGGGAACTTCTGCCGGATTGATACGCGGCATGGCATACGGACTGCAGAAAAATGGTCATAAAATAGGCGGATTTCAGGCATTTGTTACCAGCGATGTACTGAATGGCGCAGGAATGTCCAGCTCTGCCGCTTTTGAAGTGTTAGTAGGGACAATTCTCTCAGGTCTGTACAATGATATGGGCATCAGTCCGGTAGAAATTGCGCAGGTGGCACAGTATTCCGAGAACGTATATTTTGGAAAGCCCTGTGGTCTGATGGACCAGATGGCTTGTTCTGTGGGTGGACTGATTCATATTGATTTCGCAGACCCACAGAATCCTATTGTGGAAAAGGTAGATGTGGATTTCAGCGTATACCGTCACAGCCTTTGCATTACAGATACCAAGGGTTCCCATGCAGATTTGACAGATGATTACGCCTTGATTCCGCAGGAGATGAAACAGGTTGCGGATTTCTTTGGCAAGGAATTCCTGCGGGAAGTAAATCCAGAAGATTTCTATAAAAATATAGCTAAAATCCGTGAGAAGTGTGGTGACAGACCAGTTTTGCGCGCACTGCATTTCTTTGAGGAAGAAAAGCGCGTGGAATTGGAGGTAGCCGCGCTGCAGGCTGGAAATTTCCAGGGATTTTTGAAGAACGTTAAGGAATCCGGGGATTCCTCCTTTAAATACCTGCAGAATATCTATAGCAATAAGGATGTGCAGAATCAGAGTGTTTCCATTGGACTTGCAGTAAGTGGCAGCATTTTGGCAGGACATGGCACAAGCCGTGTGCATGGCGGCGGATTTGCCGGGACTATTCAGGCGTTTGTGGCAGATGATTTTGTGGATACATATCGTGAATCGTTGGACGGCGTGTATGGAGAAGGTTCCTGCCATGTGCTGAAGGTAAGGCCGTTTGGTGGAATCAAGATATGACCTGAGGAGGGGCCAAATGACCTAAGGAGGGACCCGGCGAAGCAGGGAGGATGCCTTAGGTCACCAGTCGGAAATAAGGAAGTAAATTGAAGCAGGGAGGAGCCCTGAGGTCTTGTGGCGGAACCAATAGAGTAAAATAACCTGAGGAGGGAAAATAATGATATACGAAGCAATCAAGAAATTAGTGTGCTATGGATTGGAGAACAGGCTGATTTCTCAGGAGGATGTAATATTTACAACGAACCAATTGCTGGAGACATTGAAGATTGAGGAGTATGAGGAGCCGGAGGATACATATGAGCACGTAGCGTTGGAGCCGGTACTGAAAGAATTATTAGATTACGCTTATGAGAATGGCGTATTAGAAGAAAACGGCGTGGTGTACCGCGACCTTTTTGATACCAAGCTGATGGCAAAACTGATGCCGCGTCCCAGTGAAGTCATTAGTAAATTCTGGCAGATTTATAAGGAGAAAGGCGCGAAAGCGGCGACAGATTACTATTATAAACTGAGCAAAGACAGCGATTATATCCGTCGTTACCGTATTGCCAAGGATGTGAAATGGAAATCGCAGACGCCTTATGGACAGATGGACATTACTATCAACCTCTCCAAGCCGGAAAAGGATCCAAAGGCGATTGCGGCGGCAAAGAATGCCAAGCAGAGCGGGTATCCCAAATGTCTGCTCTGTGTGGAAAATGAGGGATATGCCGGACGTATCAACCATCCGGCAAGGCAGAACCACAGGATTATTCCGGTGACTATCCAGAATACCCGTTGGGGATTTCAGTATTCACCCTATGTATATTACAATGAGCATTGTATTGTGTTTAATTCCCAGCATATTCCGATGAAAATAGAACACGGCACATTCTGCAAACTATTTGATTTTGTGAAGCAGTTTCCCCATTATATCGTGGGCTCCAATGCGGATCTTCCGATTGTGGGCGGCTCCATTTTAAGCCATGACCATTTCCAGGGCGGAAGCTATGAGTTTGCGATGGCAAAAGCTCCTGTGGAACGTGAATTTACGGTGGCAGGGTTTGAAGATGTAAAAGCCGGCATTGTCAAATGGCCGATGTCTGTGATTCGTATTTGTGCTGCAAACAGTGACAGGCTGATTGAACTTGCGGACAAGATTTTAGCTGCATGGCGTGGTTACACAGATGAGGCTGCATTTATTTATGCTGAGACTGATGGGGAGCCCCATAATACGATTACACCGATTGCCCGGAAACGTGGCGATAATTTCGAGTTGGATTTGGTGCTGCGCAACAACATCACGACAGAGGAGCATCCATTGGGCGTATACCATCCGCACGCAGAGCTTCATCATATTAAGAAGGAGAATATCGGTCTCATTGAGGTCATGGGGCTTGCAGTGCTTCCGGCGCGCCTCAAACAGGAGCTGGAAACGCTTGCCGATGCGATTGTCAATAACAAGGACATCCGTGCGGATGAAAGTATCGAGAAACATGCGGATTGGGTTGAGGAATTCCTGCCCAAGTACGACGTAGTGACAAGTGAAGATGTCATGGGTATCCTGCAGGATGAGATAGCTCAGGTTTTCAGCAAGGTTCTGGAACATGCCGGAGTATATAAGAGGGACGAAGAAGGGCAGAAGGCATTCGACAGGTTTATTGCCAGCCTGAATTAGGAGCAGGTAATGATAAAGATTGTTTTATGGTGGGGCGGATTTTCCGCCCCATTGTTATATTAAAACATGAATTAAAAACATATGTTCTGTTACGTGTTGACTTTAATTGGGAATCAGTGTAAAATAAATTATAAACCTATAATTAAAAACGTGGAGAGTGGAGAAAGGGATTGGGGGGAACAAATTGGCTTTTTATATACAAGATCCATCATATAGCAAATCAGAATATTTACATGAAGCTTTAATTTCTGCGTGTGTGGGAAATATCAAAGGTGGGGGTGCTTATGCATTTGCCTCCAAAGATGGAATTGAACTTCTTATAGAAGATGAAAATTTTAAACAGTTTCTAAAAGAGGGAAAATTTCTTTTGGTTGTAGGGATGGATGATATTACCAATAATTATGCTATAAAGACACTTATAAAATTGCAGGAGAAGTATAAAGGTAATTTAAAAGTAAAAGCATATATACATAAAGGAAAGGGATCAACATTTCACCCAAAATATAGTTGGTTTTCAAATGAAAATGGAGGGGTGTTGATACTTGGTTCTGGTAATTTGACACAGAAAGGGCTGCGGCAGAATAGGGAAGCTTATACGGTTGAAAAATGTAATAAGCAAGAGATTGCTGCAATAGAAAGGGAATGGAATGATTGGATTGAGCATAGTAAGTTTTTCTTATTTGATTTGGATGAAGAGATTGTACATGAGCGTGCTAGTCGGAATACGCACAGAATGAAGAGTTTAGTTGAATTCCAGAAAAAGGTAGGGATTTCGGAAGAGGTTGAGTGGCTTTGTAAATATTTAGAACTGATTCAGAAACAGCCTAAGGAATCAAAGTATACAAAAATTGAGAAGGATAATAAAGAAATTATTAAAACAAAGGAACCGGTGCATTTGGTGGTATATGATGAAGACTTGGATATAGATTTAACATATTGGACTATATCTTTGGAAGCAGAGGCACTGATAGCTGAGATTCCTAAAAGCGGTAGTCGTTGGCAGCAAGTAAATTTTGATAAAGAGACCTTTGAGGAATTTTTTGGTGCAACGTGTGGTGAAAACGGTATGTATAGAATTATACTTAGAAACATAAATCATGATGGGCAGCTGGGAGAATTAGAAGTGCGCCCAAGCGTATCTGTTCTAAGTCATAATTATCGTTTTGAATTAGCAGCAGCAAGAGGGCTTTGTTATCCAGAAGGTTTAGAAAGACCTTTGGGAGTTTTCGTTAAAGTTTCACCAAGAGATTTTCTATATGAATTAATTATGCCCGATGATGAAGTGTATGGTGCATGTATAGAAATTGTGAATAGCAGGAAACCTTATTCTGCAAATAGAATGAGAAGGATTAGATATATCTTTCGGGAAATAATTGAAGCAATACCTCAGCTGGCTTTGCAGAAAAGATTGGATGTGGACTAAGATGCATAATGAAAATAATATATTAGATAGACCAATTCATTATTTAGGCAGTAAATTAAGGATGTTAGAAACTGTAAAAAAGGCAGTAGATAGTGTGGATAACACGAATGGTTGCATATGTGATTTGTTTTCTGGTTCTGGGACAGTTTCTAAATACTTTTCTTCATTTAGAAATGTTGTAGCTGCTGATATTCAGAATTATTCGGGAGTATTATGTGAAGCGACAATGAGTTCTCTTGATAAAGTGCCTATGGCAGAGCAGATTATTAAGGAAATAACACAAAGTGATTTGCGATTTAAGCAACAGGATATTTTTAATGAATTAGTAGCATATGAGAAAAAATGCATTGCTAATGCAAGGAAAAATGATATTAATGGGTTATATGAAATTATTGAAAAAGGTTCTCTTTATATTTATTTTAATGAGGATAATGTAGACTGTTCAAAGGAGCTTACCAGTCAATTAACATTGGTTAAAGAAAGATTGCTTAAAAGCGGGGAAATTAAGTCTCTTGACAACATTATCATAAGATATTATGGTGGGTTATATTTCTCATATGAACAAGCATTGGAAATGGATAACATAGAGCATTATGTTTTTGAAAGAGAGGGGTTGCTTAAGGTAAAAACTTTAGCGGCGTTGTTGAGTACAGCAAGTGAGATTGTTAATACTGTTGGCAAACAATTTGCACAACCATTGAAAGTTAGAGATGGAAATGGAAGATATAAAACAACTTTATGTAAAAAAATATTAGATGACAGATCCTTAAATGTGTATGAAATATATGAGAAATGGCTTTATTATTATCTGAACGCAGGCGAAGATTATCATGAGCACAAAATAATATGTGATGATTATTTAAATGTACTAGAAAAATTAAAAGACAGTAATGTTAGTGTGGTTTATGCAGATCCTCCTTATACCAGATATCATTACAGCAGATATTATCATGTCTTGGAAACAATATGTTTACGCGATAACCCTAATGTTACGACTACATTTCCAAATGGAACAGGTGGGATTAGTCGTGCTATATACAGAGAAGGAAGACATCAATCTCCATTTTGCATAAAAAGTCAGGCAGAGAGAGCATTTGATAATATGTTTGGGAAGGTCAAAGAGCTGGGTGTGCCGCTTGTTCTTTCATATTCACCATTCAATCCCTCGCAGGCTGTGACTCCAAGGTTACAGACGGTAGAGCAATTAATTAAAAAAGCGCAAGTCTATTTTTCAGATGTGTCAACAATATCTCCTGGAGAATTTACTCATAGTAAGCTGAATTGCACTGATAAAAATTTTAAGGCAAATCATGAGGCAGAGATACTGATTTTGTGCAGAAACTAGAGGTATAATATGGACAGAGAACAATTTTTAGCTGAAAATCCATTGCAAGTGCACGCTATTGTTCAGGCAGATAATCGTATTGTTTTAAAAGATATACAGGAATTGTATTCTAGGCATGTAGATTGCGTGTATATAGATCCGCCATACAATAATGGTGAAAGATATAATTATTATATTGATAATGCTTCTCATAGTGAGTGGATGGAGAGAATGAGAGTAACATTGGAATTGCTGAAAAACTTATTGAAAGAAGATGGAAGTATATGGATATCAATTGATGATGGTGAAATGCATTATTTAAAAGTCCTATGTGATGAAATTTTTGGCAGAGATAAGTTTATAACAACAATAATATGGCAGCAGAGAAATACTAGAGAAAATAGAACAACGTTTTCTAATAATCATGAATATTTACTGGTATATTCACCTAATCCAGAGGCTTTTAAAAGAAGACGGAATTTACTTCCCATGACGAGTGAGATTTTAGCCAGATATTCTAATCCAGACGGTGACCCTAGAGGTCCGTGGCAGTCAGTTACAGCAAATGTGCAAGCTGGACATGCAGTTCCCACACAATTTTATGAAATAGTTGCTCCGAATGGGAAAAGGCATAATCCTCCTCAGGGAAGATGTTGGGTGTATAATCAAGAACGTATGAATAGAGAAATTGCAAAAGGAAATATATGGTTTGGAAATGATGGAAATGGGGTACCGCGTATTAAGAAATTTATTTCTGGTTCAGTTAAGGGGATTGTTCCTGAAACACTATGGTTATCAGGGTTTGCAGGGACAAATAAAGATGCCAAGAATCATTTGCAAAGATTAAGGGTGTATAATAAAGATTTATTTGAAACTCCCAAACCTGAAAGTTTGGTATCTAGGGTGCTGGAAATTGCCACCAATGAAGGCGATATAGTTTTAGACTGTTTTTTGGGTTCAGGAACGACTGCTGCTACTGCACATAAGATGAAAAGAAATTATTTATGTATAGAAGAAAACATGGAAACCTGTAATTATATTAGAGCAAGAATGGACAAAGTAATAGAAGGCGAGACTGGGGGGATTTCTGCGATGGTTAAGTGGAAGGGCGGAGGAGAATATACGTATGTAGAATGGAAATAGTTAAAGTCGCAAACATATTGATTACCTAATGTTTGTGATATGTGGATTTGAAAAGTCTGGAAAAACAATGTAGAAGGTGGAATATGACAGAATCTTTAGAAATAGAAAAAATAAAAGAAAAAGTAATTCTTGTAGGCGTCAGTTTCCGCGAGGGAGATGATACAGATGATTCCATGACGGAACTGGCGGAACTGGTAGAGACGGCAGGCGCCGAAGTTGTGGGGATGACGGTTCAGGGAAGAGCAAATATTCATCCAGGAACTTATGTTGGAAGCGGTAAATTGCAGGAAATCCGTCATATGATTTCTGACCTGCAGGCAGACGGAGTTGTCTGCGATGATGAACTGTCCCCTGCCCAGCTTCGGAATATGGAAAAAGAACTGGACTGCAAGGTGATAGACAGAACATTAGTTATTCTGGATATTTTTGCAGCAAGAGCCTCAACCAGTGAGGGCAAAATCCAAGTAGAGCTGGCGCAGCTGCGTTACCGTCTGAGCCGCCTGACAGGGCTTGGGACTTCGCTTTCCCGACTGGGCGGCGGCATTGGCACCAGAGGACCAGGAGAAAAGAAGCTGGAGATGGACCGGCGCCTGATTAAGACCCGTATTTCCCAGTTGAAAAGGGAATTGGAGGAAGTGCGTCAGCGCCGTGAGGTTAACAGGGGACAGAGAAGCCGCAGCCATACGAAAGTGGCAGCGATTGTCGGCTATACGAATGCCGGGAAGTCTACATTGTTAAACCGTTTGACGGGGGCAAATGTCCTGGAGGAGGACAAGCTGTTTGCAACCTTAGACCCTACGACACGGAATTTAAAGCTTGACGGCGGGCAGGAGATTTTGCTTACAGATACCGTTGGTTTTATCCGCAAACTGCCGCATCATTTGATTGAGGCGTTCCGCAGCACTTTGGAGGAGGCTAAGTATGCAGATTTGATTATCCATGTAGTCGATGTCGCGAATCCTCAACGGGAGAAACAGATGCAGATTGTCTATGAGACATTGCAGAATCTGGGAGTTGCTGGCAAGAAGGTTATTACATTGTTTAACAAGCAGGATAAATTGCAGATGGAAGAAGTTGTGAAGGATTTTAAGGCAGATTATACCTTGAAGATTTCCGCAGTAACTGGAAGTGGTCTGGAAAAGGTCAAAGAAGTTCTGGAAGAAGTTCTGCGTGAAGATAAACAGTTTCTGGAAGGGACTTTTCCATATGATGTGGGCGGGCAGATTTCTGCAATCCGCAAATATGGAGAGCTGATTGAGGAGGAGTACCGTGAAAACGGCATTTATGTGCGGGCGTTTGTGCCGGTGGAGATGTACCAGAACTTAAGCGGGAATCTGCAGTAATCGTTTTAGGTAATTGTTGTAAAGAAAGAATGCCATGCGAACGAAAAATTTTCCCCTGCATAGTATAAAAGAAAAACCATGGAGGAGCTATGGCTGCGACAATTATATTGGATGCCGGGCATGGCGGCTATGATAATGGAGCTTCCTATCAGGGGAGAAAAGAGAAAGATGATGTACTCCGTGCAACGCTGGCAGTGGGTCAAAAGCTGGAAGATGCAGGGTATAATGTGTTGTATACAAGGACGACAGACCGTTACGATTCCCCTATTGAAAAGGCGAGAATTGCCAACCGTTCCGGTGCGGATTATTTCATTTCTTTTCATCGCAACTCCGGGATGAACCCGAATACTTACAATGGGACACAGGCATTGGTTTATGCTGCAGATACAGAGGCCGAGCGTATCGGAGAAGAAATTAATCAGGAATTGGTGGATTTTGGTTTTAAGGATTTGGGGGTGGTGGAACGCCCGGGTCTTGTAGTGTTAAGGCGGACGCAGATGCCTGCGGTTTTAATGGAATTGGGATTTATCAATAATGATATGGATAATCAGATGTATGATCAGCGTTTTGATGAAATGGTAAATGCCATTGTGACCGGTGTGGAGAGGGCGATTCCCCTGAATCCATCCCAGAAACAGTATGGGGTACAGGTGGGGCTGTTCCGCTACGAATCTAATGCACAATATCTCCGGGAACAGTTAGAAAGCCAGGGGTATTTCGCAGCAGTGCGTTGGGAAGACCCATATTATGCGGTTGTTGTAGGTCGTGAATCTTCGCTTGAGGATGCCAGGGCGCTTCAAGACCAGCTCAGGCAGGATGGATATGATACCCTGATTGTGACTTTATAGAAATAGGGGAAGGAGACACAAATGAATAAATACTTTACACCCAAACGGCATATTGATATAATGAAATTACCATATGAACGGCACGAAGAAAGTGGGTGATTGTATGACAGAAAAAGAAATGTTGAAATTATCAATTGAAGAGTTTTCAAGGCTGCAGGATTATATGTTAGATACAGATAAGGAATCAAAAGCATACAAAAAAATGAAACGTCGCTATATTGAGCTTAAGGTTATCTTATCGACTTCTGGTATTAATTTGACACAATTAGATATTATCAAAGAATAACCAACATGACCGAATAAGAAACCAAACCAAAGGGTGTAAAGTCTTTTTATTAATTAAGGCTTTGCACTTTTTTGTCTTGGTTTTGCTGTTTGAAATGATTATCAGAATACTTAAATTTTTATAAACTTTAGAAAAAGTGTTTACATTCCTGAGTGAATTATGTATGATAAATTTGTCTTTTGTTGAATATAGTTATCTGAGTATCAGTGAAGTCGGCGCGGAATCCGCGCAAATATTCCAGTGATAATGTGAGCAAGTGAATAAGGGAAGAATTTTAAGAAATTGTTCTGATATGGAAGCGGTGGATTGTATGGCGTTTTCTCCAGCAAAGGAGAGAAATCCATGAAAATAGCTTTTTGGAGCGAACAGAAGGGGTCAGGAACCTCATTTAACCTGGCGGTAACTGCCTGTGCAGCCATCTGTCTGCATCCCCTATCGATAGCGGTGGTTTCCGGCGGATATCATGACGGCAAGCTGGAGCAGAAATTTTTCGGAAGAAATCGAAGGATCGTTGAGAGGGAAATGCCAACGGCAGAGTACAGCCAGGATACCATGCTGGTGGCAGAACCATCGAAATATTTGGTGACCAGTGGGTTGGACTGCCTGCTTCGCAAGGAACGCCCGGAGGAATTGACAGAAGCTGTGGTTAAGGAGAATATGCGGCAGGTGGTTAAGGACAGGATGTATTGTCTGCCGACCAGTGTCAGACAGGAATATGAATGGTGGCATCAGGACTACCAGTTTAGAAGGATGAACCGGGTGATGGCAGCTGTGGAATCGTATTTCGATGTTGTATTTGTTGATTGTGGCAGCAGGCAGGATGATTATGCGAAAAAGGTTTTTCGCGAGGCAGATGTCTGTGTGCTGAACATGAATCAGCAGACGGAGGTTATTGGTGAATTTTACAGAAATCCACCTGACTATAAGGGCAAAGTTTTCTTTCTGTTGGGGAAATATTTTGCGGATGCTTTGTATAACCGGCAGGATTTACAGCGGATTTATCGAATCGAGGAAGAACGGTTAGGGGCAATACCTTACAATCCACAGCTTCATGCGGCAGAACAAATGGGCAGGATTGGCGGCAGTGTCCAACAATATCTGGGCAGGAACGGCGAGGGACAGGGAATGGGATTTGAGAAAGAATTGGTCAGGACAACCAATCTCATTTTAAAGCTTGCAGGGTTGGTATCCTGACCAGAAAATTGAGATAGGCGTAAATCGCCTACCTGGAAACAACTCTAACAGGTTTCTGGTTGCGGATAAGTTTCTCCAAAGGTATCTACGGTTACTTTTTTCATTACCTGTGGTTCTATGGGGAAGTCTGAATAGTCGGTAGAAGTTTCTGCAATCTTATTGACATTTTCCATTCCCTCTGTTATCTTGCCAAAGGCTGCATAGGCGCCGTCTAAGTGCGGGGAGTCCTTATGCATGATGAAGAATTGCGAGCCTGCAGAATCAGGAATCATGGTGCGTGCCATAGAAAGCACACCGGCACTGTGTTTTAAGTCATTGGTAAATCCGTTCTGAGAAAATTCTCCCCGAATGCTGTAGCCAGGACCGCCGGAGCCGGTTCCGTCCGGACATCCGCCCTGAATCATGAATCCTTTGATTATACGGTGGAAGCAAAGACCATCGTAATAGCCCTTTTCAATTAGGCTGATAAAGTTATTTACGGTGTTGGGAGCAATTTCAGGGTAAAGCTCAGCTTTCATAATGTCTCCATTTTCCATCTCAAACGTTACTATTGGGTTTTGCGCCATTCTCATATACCTCTTTTCTAAAATTTTCTTCATAGATTTATATTAGTGTTTCTAAATGAGCCGGTAAGGCTTCTTCTAAATTATACCTTAAATCTTGTATTTCGTAAAGTTAGGGAATCGCTGATTGAAGCGTTTCCACAGCATAAGTATGTAGCAAAACGGTTATCATATCTGCCGATATACCATGTACTGTCGACACGAACTGCGAATTTTTTTGGAAAAGCAATGATATTCTTTTAGAAAAATTTTACTTCATCGATGTGCCATCGATATACGAAAGGGGAACTAACATTCATGGCAGATAAAATATTTGAAAACAATCAGGTTACCATTACTGGGGAAATCATTTCTGATTTTCAGTACAGTCACGAAGTTTTTGGGGAAGGGTTCTATATGGTGGAGGTATCTGTGAACCGTCTAAGCAACTTTGCAGATGTGATTCCTATGATGATTTCGGAGCGGCTGATTGATACGCAGTCCAGCTATATTGGCCAGTATATCCGGGTTGATGGGCAATTCCGTTCTTATAACCGGCATGAAGAAAAGAAGAACCGTCTTGTGCTCTCGGTATTTGTGCGGGAGATGGAATTTGTGGATGAGATTCCAGAAGGTGAGAAGAGCAACCAAATCTTTCTGGACGGTTATATCTGCAAGGAGCCGATTTACCGGAAGACACCGCTCGGCAGGGAAATTGCAGACCTTCTCATCGCTGTAAACCGTTCTTATGGAAAGTCAGATTACATACCTTGCATTTGCTGGGGCAGAAATGCAAGATTCGCTTCCGGATTTGAGATTGGCGGTCATGTACAGGTATATGGGAGAATCCAGAGCAGGGAATATGTTAAAAAACTTTCTGAGACAGAAGTAGAGCACAGGGTAGCCTATGAAGTATCTGTCAGCAAAATAGAATACTTATGATTTTCCTCAATTTTATTGTGTCTGGCTGGTTTTTTTAGAAGCAGTTCAGCCCACGCCATTCGCAAAGTTCTACGCTTCGCTTCGGTCGTTGCTAAACAAGTGCCACTGGCACTTAGCAACTTACGGCGTTTTCCCACTGCTATGCAGCTAACTTTGCTCATAAAATGGCGTTCCCCCAGTCCCAATAAATCTCGTCAAATTCATGCATGACCACAGGGCGCTTAGCATGATTTTCCTCGATTTTATTGTGTCTGGCTGAACTGTCAGTTGCATTTTCCAGAGCTTTATGTTATTTTAAGAAAAGCTTTTTGTGAAGAAGAAAGGAAAACAGCATGTGTAAGGAAAAGGTTACTGTTTATTGCGGAGATGGAAAAGGTAAGACAACAGCAGCACTTGGATGTGCAATACAGGCTGCAGGACAGGGAGAAAATGTCATTATCATCCAATTTCTCAAAGGGAAAAGGGAAGAGGAGGTAGAATTCTTGCGGAGGCTGGAGCCGGAGGTGAAGTTTTTCAGTTTTGCCAAATTTGAGAAGAACTTTGCGGAATTGTCCGGCGTGGAGCAGGAGGAAGAGGCAATCAATATCCGTAATGGATTTAATTTTGCCAGAAAGGTATTAGTGACCGGCGAATGCAGTCTGTTAATCCTTGATGGATTTCTCGGACTTTGGGACAACCGAATAATCTCAGAAGAGGATATGGAATCTTTGCTGAACGCTGCCGCGGAAGATACGAAGATTATTTTCACCGGTAGGGTGATGGATAACAGTCTGCGGAAATATGTCGGCAAGGCTTACAGGATTAACGAAGAATAATTTGAGAACGTAGTTGACTTTATGGATAGAAAATGCTATATTAAGTTTAAGTTGAAGAATTTTAGGGTTATAAGCCGGCTCATTAGTAGTCGGCTTTTTAAGGAGGATATTTAAATGGCGATTTTCAAGGGAGCCGGTGTTGCGCTTGTAACGCCGATGAAAGACAATCTGGAAGTAAATTACGATAAATTGGCAGAACTTTTGGAAGACCAGATTAAGAACGAGACAGACAGCATTATTATCACAGGTACTACGGGGGAAGCCTCTACGCTTACCGAGGAGGAACATTTAGAGGTTATTCGGGCTGCGGTATCCATCGTGAACAAACGGATTCCGGTGATTGCCGGAACAGGTTCCAATTGCACGAGGACGGCAGTATATCTGTCCAAGAAAGCGCAGGAAGCCGGAGCGGACGGACTGCTTGTGGTAACGCCATATTATAATAAGGCAACACAGAAGGGGTTGATTAGTCACTATACGGAGATTGCCCAGAATGTAGACCTCCCAATTATCTTATACAATGTTCCCGGCAGAACCGGCTGCAAGATTGCACCGGAGACGGCAGCTGCCTTGGCGCGTGATGTGGAGAATATTGTGGGCATGAAGGATGCTGTGGGTGACATTTCGTATACATTGCAGCTGATGGAAAAGACCCAGGGGGATTTTGATTTGTACTCCGGTGAGGATGGTCAGGTAATACCATTGCTTGCCTGTGGCGGAATTGGTGTGATTTCTGTACTCTCCAATGTAGCGCCCAAATTTACACATGACATGGTAATGAATTATCTGAATGGGAAGCAGCAGGAAGCGTTGCAGATGCAGTGTAAGGCGCTTGCGATGGTAGATGCGCTGTTTTGTGAGGTTAATCCGATTCCGGTAAAAGCAGCCTTAAACCTCATGGGCTGGCAGGTAGGTCCTTTGCGCGCGCCGCTTAGCGAGATGGAACCAGGGAATCTGGAGAAGCTTAGAAACGTAATGCACAGTTTTGGAATATTATAATCTCTGACGTTTTAGTCAGAATAGATAAATCGGGGAAAATGGCGCTAAGATGTGCGTGGATTTTTCCCGATTAATTTGTGTTAGAAACAGGAGGACAAACGATGATAAGAATGATTATGCATGGCTGCAATGGTCGGATGGGACAAGTTATTTCCGGAATATGCAAAGAGGACAGCGAAATCGAGATTGTGGCAGGGATAGACGCCTATACGGGCTTGAAGAATGATTATCCGGTATTTGTAAATATTGCAGAATGCCAGATAGAGGCGGACGTGGTGGTGGATTTTGCCTCGGCCCCGGCAGTAGATGGATTGCTGGATTATTGTGTAACACATAAGCTGCCGGTGGTCTTGTGCACGACCGGGTTAAGTGAACAGCAGCTTGCCAAGGTTGAAGAGGCAGCCAGACAGACAGCCGTGCTCAAGTCTGCCAATATGTCTCTGGGAATCAATCTGCTGATGGATTTATTGAAACGGGTGGCAAAGGTCCTTGCTCCGGCAGGATTTGATATGGAAATCGTGGAAAAGCATCATAACCAGAAAGTGGATGCACCGAGCGGAACGGCCCTTGCTCTGGCAGATTCTCTCAATGAGGCCTTGGACAATGCCTATGCCTATCAGTATGACAGAACGCAGGACAGAAAGAGTCGGGAGAAATATGAGATTGGCATTCAGGCAGTCCGCGGCGGCAGCATTGTCGGTGAACATGAGGTGATTTTTGCGGGGACCGATGAAGTTGTTGAGTTTAAGCATACAGCGTATTCTAAGGCTGTATTTGGCAAAGGCGCTGTGGAAGCAGCCAAGTTCCTTGCCGGCAAGCCTGCCGGCAGGTACGAGATGCGGGACGTAATAACTGCGGTTTGCGGGCTGTAGGCAGTTTGTGAAGCAGATAATCTATAATAGAGAAACACACAGGGGAAATAAGTATAGATAAGAAGGTGAACAGAGCAGTAAACAAAAGTAAAAAGACATTGTATAAATGCAAATACTGTGATAGGATTTTTATATGTACGAAAATAAAAGAAAAAACAGTGGAGAAAAGACATGGCAACATTAAGAGAACTATCAGAAATCACGGGATATTCCATTGCCACAATTTCCAGAGTTTTGAACGGTGATGAGACTTTGAAGGTGACAGAGAATACCCGAAGCATGATTCTGGAGGCAGCAGGGAAAGCGGATTATCCCAGTAAGCATGTAAATAAGAAGAACGGTTCCGGGGTGCATTTAAAACTTGGAATTGTGGAAATGGTGACGACACAGGAATCGGAAAAGGATCCGTATTACCTTTATGTGAAGAACAATGTTGAGCAGTGCTGTTTTGCCAATGGAATGGAGACCTTTGTCATGCAGTATGATGAGAATGAAGGAATCTACCGCAGTGCAGCGTCAAGGGAGTTAGATGGAATACTGGCAATCGGACAGTTTCGTGAGGAGCAGATTGTGGCGATAGAGAAATGTACATCACGAATTGTATTTCTTGAATCCGCTCCGTTTCCGGAGAAGTATTGTTCCGTAATGCCGGATTATGAGGTTGGCATTCGTCAGGGTGTGGATTATTTGATTGCGCAGGGACACCGCAAGATTGTATTTGTAGGACCGGAATTTTCTACAGATTCTACCTGTCAGCAGGCCCCGGAACTGCGGCGGAAGTTTTTTGCGGATTATATGAAGCGGCAGGGAAAAGAAGCGGAAGGAATCCTGCTGGATACGGAGTGGCAGGGGGATGACGTGGCAGAACAGATTATGCAGTATGTAAAAGATTTTCAGGAATCAGGGGAAAGACCTACTGCGTTTTTTACATATAATGAGACAACAGCTCTGGGGGTATTTCGTGCATTGCAGATTATGGGCTATCAGGTGCCGGACGATTTCAGTATCCTGAGTTACAATGATACGGCGCTTGCAACAATGATGCAGCCCAAGCTTTCAGGAATTCATATCAACATTGAAGAAATGGTAAAACATGCCGTTTGGCTGATGGAAAGGATGGCGACCGGGGAGGGGGAAATTCCCCTGCGGATTTCTGTACCTGCCACCCTGGTAGTACGGGAGAGCGTGCGGTCAGTATAATCTTGCTAAGTAAAAAGTAAAATCACAAAGACGAGTGTAGGAATGATTTGTTAAAATGCACAAAGATATTACAAAGATAGGGCTTTAAACTGTAAGGTTTGAGGCCTTATTTTTATATATTATTACTGAAAAACGTCTTTTTACTAAAAATTTTACTAAAATGACTTGAAATATTAAGTAAACACGAGTAAAATAAGTATATACCAAATAACGTTAAGCGGTGGGATAAGTTAGAACAGAGAATATCAAAATTTATGGGTAATCCTAAGGAAGAGGGAGGAGACGATATGAAGAGGAAACGTAAACTGCGAAAAACTTTTACCAGAATCCTGGCAGGGGTTATGAGCGTAGCTGTAATGGTTCCTGCCACGCCCCTGTGGGCAGCACAGGAGAGGATGACTACAGCACCGTCTGTAGGGGAAATTTCCGTCAGCCCGGAAATTCGTTATCAGACACTGAAAGGCTGGGGAACATCCTTATGCTGGTGGGGAAATATCATTGGTTCCTGGGGTGACAGCGATTACAATAAGAATGGCAGGCCGGACCGGGAAGAGATTGCAGAATTGGCATTTTCGCCGGAATATTTGAATTTGAATATTGTCCGCTATAATGTGGGGGGCGGTGATAAGGAAGACACCAGTATCAGGCGATGCGAGGGCGTGGTTCCTGGATGGACCGAAGATATGACGGGCAAAAGAGACGGAACCGGCACATACAATGAAACTGCATTTATGGCTAAGACAACGGAACAGATGGCAGATGCCGGACAGCTGTGGATGTTGGAGGCAGCCAACAGCTGGAGGAAGAAAACAGCAGAGCAATATGGCGCCCAAAATGACATCATCAACGAGGTCTTTTCCAATTCCCCGCCCTACTATATGACGAAATCAGGAAGTTCAACCGGCGGAAATGAGAATGATTTAAATAACTTAAGAGATGACCAGTATGGAGCTTTTGCCACATACCTTGCCCGGGCGGCAAAGTGGATTAATAAGGATTTGACGCAGAAATACGGTACAAAAGTTGATTATATTGAGCCATTAAATGAACCGGATACAAGTTATTGGAAGAATGGCAGCGCTAAGCAGGAGGGCTGTATCTTCAATACCGGGGAATTGCAGTCCAAGGCATATCAGGAGATGAAAAAAGCGCTGGATACAGAGGGGCTGGACAGTATTCAGATTACCGGAACGGATGAAACGGATTTGGGCACGGCAATCAGGTCTTATAAGCGCCTGGCAGACGATGTAAAAGAGAATATGACCACAATCGGCACCCATACATACAGCGGAAATGATAGTCAGAGGAAAGAACTGCGCCGGATTGCCCAGTCCAATGATAAGGACCTGTGGATGTCGGAAGTGACAAAAGGCGGAGGAGGACACAATCATAATTCGATGGACGCTGTCAATGCCCAAAGCCAGAGCGAGGGAATCATGGCAGACCTCAAATATATGCAGCCTACAGCATGGATAGCCTGGTTGTTGGCGGATAGTGAATATGAATGTATTCAGACGAATGAGAACTGGGGATTAATCCATGCTACGTTTGAGAAGGACGGCAAACCGGTTGAAGGTTACCATACCTTTGTCACTACGGATGATGCCAATTATAAAGAGGGATACTGGGCGGTAACAAAACAGTTTTATACGATGATGCAGTACAGCAGGTTCCTCAAGCAGGGGTATACGATGATTGACGTGGAAGATGGCAATATGTGCGCAGCAATCGCTCCCGACGGTTCAGAACTGGTAATTGTAGCACAGAATTTTGGCAATGCAAGAAGCGCTACCGTAGACCTGGGCAAATTTACAGGTATAAAGACGGCGGAAATTTATCGAACTTCTGACCGGGAAAATTGTCAGAAGATGGCATATCCGCAGGACGTCAGCGACCACGTGTTGGATGTGGACCTTCCGAAAAATTCTGTAACTACTTATGTAATGAAGGCGGAAGCAGGAAAAGACGTCTGTGACATGAGCAGTTCTGTACAAACAGTGGATGCCGATGTGGTAAAAGGAGCAGAGTGGGCTTCTGCCACCAACAAGTTTGCCTATACAGGAAAATGGAGAGAATCCGGTGATTGTGATGGAAAATATACAACAGAGAGCGCGGCAGCGGCAACCTTCACATTTGAAGGGGAACGTGCGCTGATTTATGGGACGAAGGGTGACGAATGTGATACCGCGGAAATATCTGTGGATGGAGGGAATGTACAGGAAGTGTCCCTTGCGGGAACTGGCAAAGATACAAATGCGCTGCTGTTTGATACGGGAAAACTTGCAAAAGGCGCACATACGGTAACGCTTACGCAGAAAAACAAGCTGTTGGAAATAAATTATGCACGGATTATCAGTGGCAATTATAATCTGGCAGAAGTGCAGTCCTGTGAGCCGGTTAATACAGTAGCAGGAGTAGCGCCCATCCTGCCGGAGACAGTGACAGTCAAAATTGGTGAGACTACAGAAGAGAGAAACGTTTCCTGAAATACGGAGGATATTGATTTCACCAAAACAGTTACGGTAGCGGGCAGCGTATCTGGAATATCCCAGAAAGCCTCCATTGTAGTCAACATAGTAGAAGCGAAATCCACGGTGGTATACTTCATTGACTGTAACTCTCCTGAATCAGCAGAATTGCAGAAGTATGACCACCTGCTGAATGAAAAAGCTGACCAGAAATATGGTCTGGACGGAAATTCTTGGGGATATGTGGAAGATTATAATGACCATGCGGGAGTGGTGGACAGACTGGAATAGTTCCCGGGAAATGAAAGTTTCCATAAAACAGGGCGAGGGAGAAGAAACAGAGCTTGGAATTACCAATACCTACAATAAAAATGGCAATGCATGGAACACAGATACTTTTGCATTTTCCTGCAGTGAAGACACAGATGTCATGCTCAGTGTCAGGGCAGCAAAGAGCGACCAGGATGCTTTGCTTTCGTTCCTGAAATTTGCAGAGGTTCTGAATCTTGACAGCTTAAAGGCGGCATTAAAGAAATTTAATGCGATAGATGAGAGTAAATATATGAGTAAACCTCAGGAATTGGCAGCGTTAAAGAAAGCGGCGGCAGATGGTCATAAGCTTATGTATCTGGAGACTGCCACGCAGGCGGCTGTGGATGCAGCGGCAACAGAAATTGAGAATAAAATAGCAGCGCTTGGGAAAATCGAGGTTGTTTTAAATGCACAGACATTGGAAGCGAATGATTATGTGCTTTACACAGCAAACTGCGGGACGCCTGACCCCTACAGGATTCCCAATAAGGAGAGTGAACGTCTGGGGCTTCTCCAATCTGCGGTGGACCAGCCATTAGGTGAGGACGCTATGACTGGCTATATCTGGGGGCGTGATGCAGATACGGAGTATTCTCAGGCAAAAACTTACGGTGACGGCGCTGCCGTGGACATTGGCAACAGTTTTATTTACATGGGAACAGAGGCAGCATTTGATAAGGATAAGAGTACATTGGGATATACGTTTGCAGTCCCGGACTTCAGTGGAATAGAAGGTGTGGAAAGCGATACCTTAGAAGTTACGGTTGCTTTTAAGCAGCCCTGGGGGGGATAAGAATGTCAACATTCTCTTAGAGGGCAGGACTTATGCCACGGATTTGTCATTCGGCAAAAACGAATGGGTCAGCAGGACTTTTACTACCCAGGTCAAAGACGGCGAACTCAATGTACAGGTAAAGAACCCAAGAAGAAAGAGCGGAGACGATGATCCGGTGCTCAATTATATCAAAGTCCGTGCAGTAAAGCATACAGAGCCGCAGATTACCACCTACGATTCTATCAGCGGGACGCAAGGGGCGCCCTTGTATGATACGCAAGGCAAGCTGATTCAGGCGCATGGCGGGCAGATTCAGCAGTTCACGGTAGATGGTGTGACAAAATGGTATTGGATAGGTGAAGATAAGACCTACGATTATCGTCCCTGCGGCGGTATCCACATGTACAGCTCTGAGGATTTGTATAATTGGCAGGACGAGGGAGTTATACTAAAGACCATGGAGTCCATGGAGGAGTTTGAAGCAGATAATTATTTTAAGAAACTGTATGGAGAACTTGACCGGCAAGAGCAGGAAGATGTGTTTGAAGATTTAGACAGGAATAACTGCGTCATGGAACGCCCGAAGATGCTTTACAATGACAAGACTGGAAAATATGTGATCTGGTTCCATGCAGACGGACGCACCCGCACCAATCCGGATGCGGATTACGGCAAGGCCAAAGCAGGGGTTGCCATTGGTGACAGTCCAACAGGACCTTTCAAATTGCTTGGCAGCTACAAATTGAATCATACGGGAGATAATTTTGGTTATGACGGATATGACAACAGAGGTTCGGTCCGCGACATGAATCTGTTTAAAGACGATGATGGGACTGCCTATGTGATTTATTCCTCTGAAGGAAATGAGACTACATATATCTCCAAGCTCAATGAAGAATATACCAATATCGCCGGAGACAGAGAGAACGGAGAATCGGGAGTGGATTTCATAAGGGCGTTTGGATATTCCAGAGAAGCGCCTGCGCCGTTTAAATACAATGGGAAATATTATATCATCAATTCCGGCTGCAGCGGATGGAGTCCCAATCCGGCAGAGTGCTGGATGGCAGACGACATTTTTGGCGAATGGAAACCGATGGGAGACCCCTGCCCTGACTGGGGAAGCGAAACAACATATGATACCCAAAGTACCTGTGTAATTCCGGTAAATCCTCAAAAGGGTTATTACATTTACATGGGCGACCGCTGGAATGCGGGAGATTTGAGCGAATCCAGATATGTATGGCTTCCTATGGAGTTCCAGGAAGATGATGGGAAGGCTGTCTTGAAGAGGAAAGACGACTGGAAATTGGAAGAGGTCTGGGATATGTCAGCAGAGGCAGATACGACGAAACTGCAGGCAGCAATCGAGGCGGCAGAAGCAGTCGACAGAAATGAGGCTGATTATACCAGCAAGTCTTGGAGCGATTACCAGAAAGCATTGGCAGGAGCAAAAGCTTTGTTGGCTAATCCTGGTAAATTCCAGATTACAGTAGATAATGCGACCCATGCTTTGGAAAGCGCTGTGCAGAGGCTAAAGACGCTCGCGGAAGCATTAGAAGAAGCTCTTGAGGCTTATGGAACCATTTCCGGAGACCGTGAGGATTACACACTGGAAAGTCTGCAGGCGTATGATGCGGCATTGAAAGCGGCAGAAGATTTGAAGAAGGCAGGAAAATTTACCGAAACCCAGATGGATACAGTAATAGCTGAATTGAAAGCGGCATTCGAGGGTTTAAAGACGAAAGAGCCAGATGTCACCGAATTGCAGCAGTTAGTGAGCCAGGAGGAGGCAAAGAACAGAGAAGCTTCAGATTATACCGCTGTATCCTGGAAAATATATGAGGAGGCGATGGAAGCAGCGAAAGCATTGCTGGAAACGCCTGGTGAAGACCAGGAGGTTGTGGATGCTGCAGCTGAAACGTTGCGGAGAGCAGCAGATGGGCTGGTTGCCTTGAAGTCTCTGCTTGCTGGAGCGCTGGATGAATATGCGGTCAATCCCGACAGCCAGAATCAGTATGCAACAGATATCTGGAAGACATATGCAGCCGCTTATCAGGCTGTCAAAGATTTGCAGGAGACTGAAAACTTGACAGAGCAGCAGGCAATAGAGACCATAGAGACCCTGAGGGCAGCTTATGAAGCTTTAAAGAGTAAAGCGCCGGAAGAAAAACCATCTGTTGGCTTGGTAGAAAAAATTACAATTACCGGTTCTAATAAGGTTCTGGTTGGCAGACAGGTTGCCCTGAATGCGGCGGTTCTGCCGGCAGCTGCCAATAACAAGGCAGTAAAATGGAGTTCCTCTCATCCGGGTACTGCAGAAGTAGATTCTTCTAGGGGAGTAATAACCGGAAAGAAAGCCGGGACGGCAACTATCACAGCAACCGCTATGGATGGCTCCGGGGTGAAAGGGACTTGCGTGGTCACAGTGACCGATGCGGTGACGAAGATTACGTTAAGCAGTGGAACAAAAGGGATTGCTGCCGGAAAGAAGGCAACGGTAAAACCGACCGTGAAAGTTGCCGGAAAAACAGCAAATAAGAAATTAGCGTGGTCGTCTTCCAATAAGAAATTTGCCACGGTAAATTCCAGGGGCGTTGTAACCACCAAAAAAGCCGGGACAGGCAAAAATGTTACAATTACTGCCAAGGCACAGGATGGAAGCGGGGTAAGCGGTAAAGTAAAGATTAAAATCGTAAAACATGCCGTCAGGAAAATTACGCTTAAATGTAGGAGCAGGTCAGTAAGGCCCGGCAAAAAAGTGACGGTAAAAGCAACCGTGAAGACAACTGGAAAGAAAGCCAATAAGGTATTGGCGTGGTCGTCTTCCAACAAGAAATATGCAACGGTAAACAGCAAAGGAGTGGTGAGCGCAAAGAAAGCCGGCAAGGGAAAAACAGTTACCATTACCGCAAAAGCGACGGATGGAACTGGTAAGAAAGCAAAGATAAAGATTAAAATTAATAAGTAATTGCTGCATTTGCAGCAGGGAGGATGAAGCTGCCCGCTGGTGAAATACTGGCGGGCAGTTTCTTTGAGAATGTGATATTGTATTTGAGGTTTACCTGTGTTATGCTTTTTATATTAGATTTTCAAATGGAATGAGTTAGGACGGCAGGTATAGACTATGGCAACATTGAGGGAACTGGCAGAAATTACAGGTTATTCCATAGCAACGATTTCCCGGGTATTGAATCAGGATACGACATTAAAGGTGACAGAAGATACGAGGAATGCCATTTTGGAAGCTGTGGAAAAGACCGGGTACAGCAATGGACAGATTGTTTATCGCAAAAGTATGTGCCAGAAATTTATCAGAGTAGGAATTGTGGAGAAAGTCACTGTAAAGGAAGCGGAGAGGAATCCGTATTATCTCTATCTGAAAAGCAGTGTGGAGAAATCTTGTTTTTCCAATGGGATGGAGACTTTTATCATGCAGTATGACAGGGCGGCGGATACATATCGCTGTGCAGTGCCCAGGGAATTGGATGGAATATTGGCAATCGGGCAGTTTCGGGAAGAGGAAATTGCAGCTATGCGTAAATGTTCCACGCAGATTATCTTTATAGATTCTTCTCCGTATCCAGAGGAATTCTGTTCCGTAGTGCCGGACTATGAGGCGGGAATCCGGCAGGGCATAGATTATCTGATTCAGCAGGGGCACCGCAAAATTATGTTTGCGGGGCCGGAACTTACGGTGGATTCGTTATGCCGGCCTTATCCTGAGCAGCGCAGGAAGGTATTTTCTGATTATGCAGCTTACTGCGGGCAGAAGGTTGAGGCCGTGTTACTGAATACAGAAAGGCTGGCAGATGATGTCGTGGAAAAAGTGATGGCATATGTCAAAGGGATAGAGGACGCTGCAGCAAAGCCCACAGCATTTTTTACCTATAATGATCCCACTGCCATAGGAGTGCTGCGCGCACTTGAACTCATGGGCTATCGTGTGCCGGAAGATTTCAGTGTGCTGAGCTATAATGATACGGCGCTTGTCGATGTGATAAAGCCCCAGTTATCCAGTATCTGTATCAATATAGAGGAAATGGCAGAGAGCGCCGTATGGATGATGAAGAAGCTGGTGATGGAAGGGGCATTTGTGCCGGTGAAGATAGCAGTATCCTCTGCCTTGCAGGCCAGGGAGAGTGTAAGAAATATCTTGAATTAGAAAGGAAAAACTGCAATGTATAAGATGATGACGCCTGGTCCCACCCAGGTAAAAGAAAATGTCCGTCTGGCGCGGGCAAGAGAATGTGGCAACCCGGATTTAGATGAAGCGTTTTTTGATTTCTATAAGGAAACCTGCGAATTAATCAGCCAATTGCTGCATACGCAGAATGAGACGCTTATCTTAGGCGGAGAGGGTATCTTGGGGTTGGAAGCCGCCTGTGCTTCCCTGACGGAACCAGGCGATAGGGCGCTGGTGCTGGACAATGGTATTTTTGGGGAAGGATTTGCTGATTTTGTGTCTCTGTATGGCGGGATACCGGAAATGTATACGGTGGATGGCAAAAATCCCATTGATGTGCAGGCCTTGGAGAAGTTTCTGGAGAAGAACCACGATTATAAATATGCAACACTGGTGCATTGCGATACGCCCAGCGGTATTCTGAATGATATTGGCACCCTATGTCCGCTCCTGAAAAAATACGGCATTTTGACGGTGGTGGATGCCGTCTCTTCCATGTTTGGGGAAGAAGTGCGCGTGGATGATTCTGAGATAGATATTGTCTGCGGTGGTTCACAGAAAGCAGTTTCAGCGCCTCCGGGATTGACGTTTGTGACTGTCAGCGCGGATGCCAAGAAAGCGATGGCAGAGAGGAAAACCCCCATTGCCTCTTTCTATGCCAATCTGCAGATTTTTGAGGGATATTATGAGAAGAAATGGTTTCCCTATACAATGCCAATCAGTGATATATATGGGCTGCGCGCAGCTATGGAAAATATTGCTGCAGATAAAGGTATGCTGGCACGTCATGCGAAAATAGCAAAGGAGTGCAGGGAATTACTGACAGAGGCGGGGATAAAGTTATATTTACAGAGCGGATTTTCCAGTACGGTGACAGTGTTTGATGTGCCGGAGGGGACAACCGCACAGGAGATTTTGGACATTATGCGAAAGGAACGCCATATCCTTCTGGCGGGTTCTTTCGGCAGCCTTGCCGGCAAGGTTGTGCGCATTGGACATATGGGCAGCAATGCCAACGAAAAGGATATGGCAGAGACGATGGAGGCTTTGCTGCAGACGTTAAAGAAATTAGGCGTGGAACTGAAAGGGAGATAAACATGGGCAGTGGAGAAAAAAAGGAAGATTATTTCAGTTTTCAGGTGGATCTGAAAGGCATTATCCGCCTGCTGAGCGAGAATCTTTATTCCAGTGGAGACGTGTTCTTGCGGGAGCTGCTGCAGAATGCAGTGGATGCTATTGCGGCACGGCGGGAACAGGAGACAGATTTTAAAGGTGGTAAAATTAAGATAACATACCATAGTGACACGGATGGTCGGGCCAAACTGATGTTTTCGGACAATGGAATTGGGCTGACGCGGGAGGAGATTCATACATTTCTCTCGGTTATTGGGCAGTCATCAAAGCGGGGGAAGATGGAACGTACAAGTTTTATCGGACAGTTTGGCATTGGACTGCTGTCCTGTTTTCTGGTGACTGATGAGATTGTGGTGAAGAGCCGTTCTGTGCGGGAGGAAAAAGGCTGGCGATGGTTTGGCAGAAGCGATGGCACTTATCAGGTGACGGCTGACGCGGAAATTTGTGAGCCGGGCACCTGCGTAGAACTGAAATTGAACAGGAAAATGGCGAGCCGCTATCACGAGGAAAGGGCAATAGAACTTTTGAAAGAATACGGATTTCTGATTAAGGTACCGGTCGAGTTCGCCGGAGACAGCGGCAGCAGACGCATTAACGACGGATTTATCCCCTGGCGGCAGTCTTTCTGCAGCGGGGAAGAGATTCTGCAGTTTGGAGAAATGATGTTTGGCGAGAAGTTTTTTGGCGTAGTCCCAATTTTAGGGGAGGGTTTAAAGGGGTATGCGTTCATCTCTGAACGGCAGACCAGTGCAGCCACCATGGGAAGGCATAAAATCTATCTCAAAGATATGCTGATTACCGAGGATGGCAAAGATTTAATTCCCAAATGGGCATTCTTTACAAGATGCATTGTCAATGCTGAACATTTAACGCCCATGGCTTCCAGGGAGGGATTTGCCGCTGACCATACGCTCGCTAAAGCGCGTAATGCTATTGAGAAATGTCTCTTTGATTATTTCGTAAATCTCTCCAAATTTGATGTTAATAAACTGAAACGGCTGACAATCATACATAATGTGGCAATCAAATCTCTGGCAGTGGAAAATGAGCAGATTTACAAGCTGTTTTTCCCATTTCTGACCTTTGTCACCAATATAGGGGACCTCACAGGATTGCAGATTTTGGAGGCGGCTAAGCGGTTTCCGGTTTATTATTGCGCGGAGGTAGATGATTTCCGCCGGGCGCGTCCGTTGGTGGGAAATGCCAGGGTGCTTATCAACGGCGGGTATATTTATGACACGAAGCTTCTGCAGCTTTTGAAACATTATTTTCAGGGTGTGCGTGTGGAGATGTTTGACGAGTCGTCTTATGCGGAGCTTTTGGAAGAACCTTCTGAGGGCAGGAGAAGGGAGATGGCATATTTTCTGTCTGCAGCAGTACAGTCTTTGGAGAAATTTCGCTGTGGAGCTATGCTGCGCCAGTTTGAACCTGCGGATGTGCCAGCTCTCTATGTGGCGGGCGCGGACGGTTTTTTAGACAGCATCTTTTTGGACAGCGGTTCTTCGGGATTTCTGGAAGGGTTTGATTTTGGCGATTCCGGCGGGTATGGCAATAAACTGTATATCAATGCTGCCAATCCCCTGATTCAGCGGTTAGCGCGGGTACAGGATGCGCAAATGATGGACAATATGGTGCAGGTATTGTATATCCATGCCATGCTTGCCGGACACTACACTCTTTCTGAGCGGGAAATGGGAGTTTTAAATAATGGATTGATAAAGTTGATGGAATACGGATTGGGAGGAGAAATATGATACTGGAATCCCTAAAGAGGAACCATGTAATGGATGAAAAAGTGTGGGAGATGGTTGAGCGGGCGAACCATCTTACTCAGGGAGATTACGATAGTTGGGATAATAATGCGCCGGCTTTGGTGCCGCTGATGGAACGGATTCTGGTCCTTGCCAGGGAACAGGAGGATTGGCAGGTGTATTTCTATGATATGGCAAAACTATTCTGGTATATCCGACGGTCGTCAGTAAACAATATTCCGCTTGCCCTGAAAATTTCGGAGATGTTCCACCACGACTATGAGCAGCGCGTGGGGGAGGGCGTGGGGTCTTTTGCCCAGGAGTGGAGGGTTGACCTGGCGGCGAAAATCCTCAGTTTCTATTGTGAGTATCCACAGATTGACGACGGCAAGATAGCGCGTATGCTGGCCATTTTCCGTGATTGTGAGGCACGTTACGGCAGCGACTGGAATTATGGGAATTATACTGAGGTTATGGAGTTTGCGCTGTTTAACCGAGATAAGGATTTGGCAAAGGAGGCGGCGAAGAAACTGGAAAAAGCAATGTTTCATTGTTACTGTTATGTCTGCACTTATGCCAGACCGATGATTGGCTACCATATTCTGCATAACGAATATGAGGAGACGGTCGAACTGGTATCACGTGTCTGCAGGAAAGCGATTCCTGCCAGATACCGTTGGTGTTTTGAAAGATGCCAGCAGGCAAATGAGGAAGATATGAAGGATACTGTGCTTATGAATTGCCTGGCGCTTGGAGAAATTGAGCAGTTTGGCAGATTCTTTGCCAGATGGCAGGAGCTGTACCAAAAGCCCAAGCAAGGGAAAGCGGACGATACGTTTAATATATTTTTCCGTGCGCTGGCAGGGGACTGGTCGCAGCAGAAGGAGCGGCTGTCGCTGGCAGAATTTGATGATCGGGAACGCAGGGAGCAGAAGCAGACGCCTTTGGACAGCCTGAACTGGCTGTTATGCTGGTATTGTTACTTTAAGATGATGGATGAGGACGGTGCAGGAAAGGTCAGGTTGTTGCTGGACGGGAACGCAGAGGAAGACCGGCGTGAGTATTCCTGCCGGGAGGCGGCAGAATATTTCGAGCGTCAGGCAGATTTGCTGGGAGAGCAGATGGACAGGGCGCGTGAAAGGTTTTGCTATGGTGAGCTGAAGAAAGGTTTTGAGGAATGTCTGCAATATAGACGGTAAGTTTAGGGATTGACAGAACGCCATTCTTATGAGATAGTAAGCAGAAAAGGGTAACCATGATTTGATTTTTTTATGAATTATAGTAGCAGCTATTCCAGGCATAGGAATAGAGAAAGCAGGAGCCATATGTCAACGATAGATAAAATCAAGGAATTGAAACAACAGAGAAATGCCGTGATTCTGGCACATTATTACGTGGAGGATGAGGTACAGGCGATTGCCGATTATGTCGGAGATTCATTTTATCTCAGCAAGATTGCAGCAAAGGAGGAGGCAGATGTTATCTTATTCTGCGGCGTGTCCTTTATGGGGGAGAGCGCCAAGATTTTAAGTCCGCAGAAAACCGTGATTATGCCCGACATGCAGGCGGACTGCCCGATGGCGCATATGGCGGATATTAAGAAGATTCAGCAAATGCGGGAGAAATATGAGGATTTGGCAGTTGTCTGTTATATCAATTCCACGGCAGAGTTGAAGACGTATTCCGACGTCTGCGTCACGTCAGCCAATGCCTTAAAGATTGTTAAAAGATTGCCGAATGAACATATTTTTTTCATCCCGGATGAGAATCTGGGACGTTATATCGCTTCTAAGGCGCCTGAGAAGCAGTTTATTTTTAATGACGGTTTCTGCCATGTACATGCAGAGATTGCAGCGGAGCATGTGAAGAAAGCAAAAGAGGCCCATCCTCAGGCACTTGTGTTGGTTCACCCCGAATGTACGCCGTCTGTAGTGGAGATGGCCGATTATATTGGAAGTACGTCCGGGATTATTGACTTCGCGACGTCAAGCAAGGAACAGGAGTTTATTATCTGTACGGAATCAGGTGTTTTATATGAACTGCGGCAGAAGAATCCGCATAAACGCTTCTATCCTGCAGGAAATCAGCAGTTCTGTCCAAATATGAAACGGATAACGCTGGATAAAGTGGCAGCGGCTTTAGAGCAGATGACGAATGTCGTAGAGGTTGAGGAAGAAGTGCGGATTCGTGCCAACAGACCTTTAGAGCGTATGTTGGAATTAGGTTCGTAATCAATTAGGTGAGGACATGCTTTTATCCCACAGTCCGATATAGGGATAGACATGATGGAAGCCGCAGAATGCGGCGAAAGCAAAGTATGCGCCGCCAAAAATCAGAAATAGGAGCAGGACGCGGTGGTAAGTCAGGACAGACTTGCTGCCGCGTCCCTTTTGGTTGCGGTAGGAGAAAATGATTTCCGGGATGCCAATCAGGGAAAAGACAAAGGGATAGACGGCAAACCGCTCAAGAATGAAATGCTTTGTGATAAACAAGCTGATGACAAAATGGTAAATGGCACTGTTTAAGCAGACAGTGCGGAGCAGGGGATTTTCTATCCTGCTGCGGAACAAAAAGATGAGCAGACAGTACAGTGCGGGAAACAGGACATAGTAAAAGCCGTTAGCCTGCCAGAAGAATCCACCCTGATAATTGGCGTATTTTGTTGGCAGAAGGGGAACTAAAAGCTCAAATAAGGGGTCAAAGAAAACATATATAATTGTTGTCAGAGCAGATAACAACAGCAGAGATTTTTTGGACTGTTTTAGGGGCAGCAGGAAATACAGAGGGTATAAAAACAGCAGAGAATTATGAAACATACCGCCAATCAATATCAATATGGTATAGGGCAGAAGTTTCCTGTTTTTCAGATAAGGCCAGGCGAGGATAAAAAAGGCTGTGGCAAGAGACTGGCGTATTAAGTTCATGTTGTAGGCAAGAAACTGCAAGGTGGTGTAAAAGTAAATGCTGAGCCAGGGAATTTTGGAATAACTGCACATAAAATGAATTGCTGCTGTTAACAGGAAAACATTGATTATCATCAGGAAAACCTGATAGGGGCAGCCGATGCTGCCGATTACCTTACAGAACAGGAAGAACAGCGGTTCCCCGGAGTATATACGGAGGATGTCGCCCCAAGACCACCCATTGACCATCTCATACATATTACGGTAGGAAAAATAGTCAAAGCCGATGGCGTAACGGCAGGAAGCAACAAAAATGAGCAGCAGCAGGCAAGCTGCCACATAGATGGCGGTAGTTTGGCGGCTTTTTTTGTGTTCCGTCAGGACATAGCCTAATCCTGCCGAAAAAGAGATTGTAAGATAATAGATTGCCATATTGGTGTCCTCCGTGGAAAAATTGTGTTCATCCCATCGCCAGCAAGATGTCTATGCGGGTTCAGGGCATTTGTCATGCTGGCGATGGCTGAACTATCATCGAAAATATACTATAACAGATATGTTTTTGTGATGGCAAATGCCATGTGGATTGTCAGTTTCTAATTTGTCGTAGATGTCTTGCTTACTACGAAAGTCGGCGTTACATTAAATGTCCCGTTGTCGGTAACATTTTGTCCCAGAGTGCCGACAACGTACAATGCGCCTTCCTGATTTGCGTTGAGGATGAGGACGTTCATATCCTGCGTCTGGTTTGCTTTCAGCCATCTTGCCTGTGATAAGCTGGTCGGCATCTCATCTTTTGTCTCCTCCTGTTTTAAACCGATGGCAATCTGGTTATCGTTGACTGTGCCGGTATTGCTCCATGTCACATTGTTCAGTTTGCCTAAATCTACCTTGGTGTAGGATACGTCTACCCGCACCGGAATATTGGAGTTATTTTTCATCCGTATCCTCGGGGAGATAACTTTGTTTTGGGTAGAAAGGCTGCTGCTGATATTGAAAGGTACGAAAGTCGGCATGGTGACGGAAAGTATGGTCGGTTCAATGGTTCCTACCATTTCAATCTGTCCGGAGCCGCCAACCGGAATGTCCCTGTTGGAATTGACGTCGGCAGCATAGGAAACTGTGGAAAAGAGCAAGGATGCTGTCAAAACGAGCTGCAAAAATAAAGTTTTTTTCTTCATACATATACCTCCTGCCATTATCTGTTATAGTATGGATTGGGCTTTGGTATTGTTCAGTTTTGTACGGTGATGGTGATTTGTGCTCCTGTTTGACCGATAAACTCACCATTATCCTCATCGTATGCCAAAAAATAGGCGGTGGCTTCATACGTTCCCTTTTCTAAGACTTTGTCTAATGCCACGGACTCGATGTATGTACCTGGTTTTAAGAAATTTGAGGAATAGATTTCTTCCTCGGTGTCGTCAATCTTAATGCTGACTTTCAGGAGTTTGGCATTGTTGCCGGGATTTTCAATCAGCAGGTTGCCTTTCGCGGTTCCGTTAAGGAAAACCGGGGAAGTGTTGATGGAAAATGCAATCATGCTGCGGTCTAAAGCCTCCTGCAGCTGTTTCCTGCGCTCGTCAATGTCGATTCCTGGCAGTACGCCGACAGTAGCATTGTCATCGTACAGCAGGTTGTCATCGTCTTTTTTAGAAAAAATAAGATAACAGATTAGCACAGTAAGTGCTACAAGCAGGATAATGCCTGCGGTGGTTAAAATTCTTTTCTTTCCTTTGCTCATAAAATAGGATTCCCCCTTTTTCGGTTTTTTGACGTCATAGTCATTATAAGTCGAAAAAGGGGGAAAATACAAGATAAATTATGCGACAAATTATGATAATATTCGACAAAATCAGAAAATTAAATCAATTTATCCTTCTGACTTAGGGGCCAGAGGGTGGTTCAGCTTGCCATGGAGATAGCGCGCAAGATACACAAAAGGCGTGTCGGCTAGGCTCGTGGCGATGAAGATGATGTAGCTGGCAATGGCAATAGAAATCAGTGTCTGCGTATTATGTGTGCCCAGGAATGCGCCCCAGGTAAATAATACGGTGTTTAAAAGCTGGGAAACTAATGTGGAGCCATTATTTCTAAGCCATAGGAATTTCTGGGAATCTTTGAATCTGCGGCTGGTAAATTCCCACCATTTATGGTAAGCCCATACATCAAAGAGCTGGACGATAACATATACGATGATTCCCACAGCCATAAGCCGCGGGGTATTGGAGAATACCGTGCGGATACTTGGTGTGGCAAAATCATTTTCATTTGGGATATACAGCATCCAGGACTGGCTGATCAGAATAAAGCAAACTGAGGTTGCAATGCCCAGCCACACGGCAGTCTGTGCAGCTTTTTTGCCGAAAAGCTCGCTCATGATGTCGGTCACGAGGAAGGTGGAGGCGAAAAGGATGTTTCCCAGCGTCATCTCCATGCCGAAGGCATTGATGACTATCAGGACCTCAACGTTTGCTGCAATCGTGGCGATAACTGTCCACAGGTATAGCCCTTGCTCCCGAAAGATGGCAAAAAGGAGCAGCACGGCAGAGTAAGTAATAATCAAAGATAGGATTAAAAGTATTTCATTAAGCATGTTCTACGACACCTCCTACGCCGAATGCGGTGTTTTCCATCAAAATATCCACCCGGCAGTCTTCTATGTATTTTGGGTAAAGTTCTCTGGTAAATGCGGCGATAACTCTGGGGTCTGGTTTAATGGGCCTTAGGTTTTCCTGCATGATGTTGACGCAGACGCGCTCAAAATAGGTAAGTCCGGTCTGTATGTCATGTTCCATGCTTTCTGCCGTTTGTCCGGGGATGCCCAAAAGCAGACAAACTTCATCAAAATATGCAGCGATTTCTTCTGGGCTGTCCGTGTCGAATCCCTTGTCCAGATAACTCTCTCGGAACAAAGCATCAAACGTTTCTACGCCTGTCTTAATTTTCAGTTCTATGCCGTGCGCAGCAAACCGCCTGCGGAAATTGGCGATGGCGTCGCGGTGCCGCCAATGGCACTCAAAATGCACTTGATTAATATGATTTTTTTTACAAATTTCTTCAATCAGCGAAAGAGTGGCTTCATCCAAATCCACGAAGCTTCCAGAATTGATAACCTCCAGCTTATTGTAAATGCCGGTGACTTTTAAGAGATGTTCTTTATTCAGCATGAAATTTGCTTTCTCATCTGTCGACGAATCCAAATGATAGTCGCAGAAGCGGCAGCGCCGCCAACTGCATCCTTTTCCCCGGAGCATCACGATTTCCCTGGGATTTTTGTCATGGATGACTGCGTAGCGGTTGGGGTTAAAATCGTTCATTATTAGTCCTTTCCGACAGTCCAGTCCATAGCTGCAAAAAACGGCATACTCCGGCGCAGACGCACGGAAAATAACCGTTTCTCAAATCCCTAGTTTTGTTTAGAGACAGGATGGTCACGAACTGTCTTATGTAATTTTATTTTCAGATACATAATCTGAGCAGCGGTATCATTATACTATGCATTTTTAGAGATTGCAAGAAAAATGTCATATTAAAAAAGTCATTTTTGCTATGCAGAAACAGTGACAAATAGTTCAGGAAACGATATAATTAAGAAAAATGATTAAGGGGGCATGATTGTGGGTAGCAAGATTACAGGAAAAGAATATCCTTTAAGTAAAATATTCAGTGAAGAGTTCGATTATCATATTCCAGCATACCAGAGACCTTATGCATGGACGTAAGAAGAAGCAGAAACATTATTTGATGATTTATGGGATTTTTTTCGGGCGGAACAGACAGATAATTACTTTCTGGGAAGCATAGTTTTGATTAAAGAGGATGACAAACCTCATGCAGATGTAATAGACGGGCAGCAGAGGCTTACAACCTTGACAATTTTACTTGCGGTTATCGCCTTTTGCCTGAAAGGAGAGAATAAGAGCAATTGTTATAAATATCTCCAGGAGCCAGGAAATGAACTGGAAGGTCTTGAGCCGTTGCCTAGGCTCCATCTCAGGCAAAAAGATCAGGATTTTTTTATAAATACATACAGAAATTGGAACTGACTAAGCTTGCGGAATTAGATGCGGCAGGTTTGCCAAATGAATCGCAACAGCATATCCAGGCGAATTGCGTACTGTTCACAAACAAGATGGAGGCAGCTTTCGAGGGAGAACAGAAAAAGATTACTGAATTCTGCAGATTTCTGGTGACAAGATGTTATCTTGTGGCAGTCTATTCTCCAAGTCAGCAGTCAGCATTTCGGGTATTTTCTGTTATGAACAGCAGAGGGCTGGATTTAATGCCGGTGGATATTATAAAATCAGATATTATTGGGCAGATACCACAAAAAGAACAGCAGTATTATACGGATAAGTGGGAGGACCTGGAGGTACAGACCTCGCGTTCTGGATTTAATGAGGTGTTTACTCATACCTGCATGATTTTTGCAAAGGCCAAAGCAAAACAGAATCTTTTGGAGGAATTTCGGGAGATTGTATTGTCTCAAGTGACTCCTCAAGGACTACTTGACGATATCCTGGAACCATATGCAGAAGCATATACTATCCTGACTAATAAGAAATATGTTGCGGTAAAAAATGTGGAACAGGTAAATCAATATTTGTTTTGGCTCAATAAAGTCGGCAATTCAGATTGGATGCCTTCTGCCATCAAGTTTATGGCTGAGCATAAAAATGACCCTGATTATGTGCTTTGGTTTATGGAAAAGCTTGAAAGGCTGGCATCATTCCTTCACCTTACAGCAAAAGATATCAACCGCCGTATTGAAAGATACAAACTGTTGCTGGAGGAGATGGAAATAAATCCTGACCACAGTATGGATGACCCACTATTGTCAATTGAACTGTCAAATGAGGAAAAGAAAGAGTTTGTAACTGCACTGAATGGGGCAATATATAAACTTACAGGAATACGGCGAAATTTTGTCATATTAAGGCTGAATGCATTTGTTGGGGATGGGGCTGCCAAATTTGATTTTGAACCAAATATACTTACGATTGAGCATGTTCTTCCGCAAACTGTAAATCCGGGGTCTGAATGGGAGAAATTGTGGCCGGACAGGGCAGTGCGTGATCAATGGCTCAATCAGATTGCCAACCTTGTACCTTTGACCAGAAAGAAAAACTCAGAGGCGCGTAATTATGACTTTGATAAAAAGAAGGAAAAGTATTTTAAAGGGAAAAACGGAACAACCACCTATCCGTTGACAACACAGGTGTTGAGTGAAAAGACATGGACTCCTGAAATTGTAGAAATAAGACAGAAAGAACTTATTAATATTTTTATTGACCGCTGGAAACTTCAATATATAGAAGATATAGAGAAAAGGGAAGCGGCGGAAGGTGATACCATGCTGTTCTATATTTTGGATAAAAGGGGAGCGAATGCGGTCGGCTATTCCATAGAGGGCAGATTTGTTGTAAAGGAAGGCAGTAAGATATCTGATGCAGTTGTAGAAAAATTTGAAATAAATTATCCTAACGCATATAGACTTCGTGAAAAACTTTGTGCGGAAAGCATTATTATTGAGGGGGTTTTTCAATCCGATTATGAGTTTGGAAGTATTTCTCTGGCGGCATCGCTTATCCTTGGAAGGAATGCCAGAGGGCAAAAAGAATGGGTAGACAGTGCAGGACTCCCATATGATGAAATTGCAGAGACAGATGGGAATAGTGTGGAATTTAACATTAATGATGAAAGTACCTATGGTGTGCTGAAAGTGGGGGCATTGGCTTTTGAATTGTTCAAAAAGATATTTGAAACAGGCAGGATTACGGATGAGGAAATAGAAAAGCTAAAGAAAAAAGAATATTCCAAACGGTTATTCAGCAAGATGAATTATCCTATTTTGGCAGATAACAGGGAAGATAACCGTGGAAAAAGCAATGTCATTAGATACAGAAAAGAGCCGATTCTTTACAAAGGGAAGAATATCTATTTTACCACGCAGTGGTTTGCTGGAAATAGAAATGACGTGGTTGCCTGGTATCGCAAGCATTTATGATGCCGTAGATATAGATAGATTCTTGACTTTCTATATAGAATTGCTTATAATTTGTCACAATAGATTTGGCAAATTTTTAAACTCAAATGTTTTTGAAGAAATGAGGCATTTATGGTAGATAGAGTAAATGGTCAAAAATATTACGAATATGCAAAAATTAACCAGGATAAGAGGAAGAATGTTGATTCGCCGGAGTTTCATTTAGACCCGGAGAAACAGGGCGTTGTCTATGAGAAGAGTGAAGAGAAGAAACAGGCGGATAAGGCAGGGAAGAGCCAGGATTCAGCCCGGTCAGCGCAGTCAAATGCATCGTCAGGTGTGAAAGTGGAGATTTCCCGTCAGGGGAAGGAGCGGGAGGCACAGAGCCGGCAGCGTACAGAATTCACCGAGCAAATCCGCAAATTTGCAGAGACGGCTGTAACGTTCTTAAAATCTTTGTGGGACAGAATTTGGAATGAGCCGGCAGCTAAGGAACAGACGGAATTTCCGGAAGTTCTTGAAGAGCGCATGGAAAAGGCCACAGAGAAGGCAGATTCCGGTTCTTTGGCAGAGAATATACCAGGAGAATATCTGTTGCCGGGACCGGTAGATTACGCGCAGCCTGTCTACAGCAAGGAAGAGATTCGCGCTATTTTCCGTAGGGGGAACCGACAGGAGATTGAGAATTTTCTGTCTGATAACGGCAAGCGGCATCTGGTAAAGAACTCTGATTTGCTGACGCAGTATGACAGAACAGGCGCGATTATCGGCGTTGACCGTTCTGATAAAGATTTGATTCTTCATGGAAATAAGAATGAGATAAAATTATAAACAGCAAGGGAAAGGAATACAGAGAGTATGAAAGTTGAGCAATATTGTGTCGGTCAGGTGCAGACGAACTGCTACTTTGCAATCAATGAGGAAACACAGGAGGCGCTGATTGTAGACCCGGGAGATTCTGCTTCGTTTCTTGCAGAAAAAATCAAACAGAAAAAATTAAAGCCGCAGGCAATCCTTTTGACACATGGTCATTTTGACCATGCGATGGCAGCAGAAGAACTTGCCGAAATTTTTGACTTGAAGATTTATGCGCATGAAGCAGAGAAGGATACGCTGAAGCAGCCCGGGCTGAATGCTTCCGGTATGATTGGGCGCCGGGACAGCTATCACGCGGATGTTTTTGTTAAGGATAACGAGACGCTGAAACTTGCCGGTATGGAATTGAAAGTGCTGCACACGCCGGGACATACGGAGGGCGGCTGTTGTTATTATGTGGAAAAGGAGCAGGCGCTGTTCAGCGGAGATACGTTGTTTTGCCAATCTGTAGGCAGGACGGATTTTCTGCGGGGAAGCATGTCGCAGCTGATACGTTCGATTAAGGAGAAGCTGCTTTTGCTGCCTAATACAGTAAAAGTTTATCCGGGTCATATGGGAGTTACGACGATTGGCATGGAGAAAAGCAGCAATCCATTTATATAGAGGGATAACAAGATGATAACGGTTTGTCTGAATGAAGCGGATTTTGAATACGATATCCATTCTTTGGTGAAGGCCTTTTATCCTGCTGAGGATGTGAAGGTTTTTGCTGACACGCAGCGCATAGAGGAACTTGAGCAGCAATGTAAGCCGCTGTTTCGCCTGGAAGTGTATTACCGTAAAGGAACGGCTGGCTGTGTAGATGAGATACATATTCTCTTAAGGGAAGGAATAGCAGGAGGCTGCCTGATGGAAGAACGGCAGTCTCTTTTTCATGCAGAAACCGAGGTGAATTTTACTGACAGGGGAGATACGAAGAACCGTCTGAAACGCTGTCTGTACGGGCTGTTGTCTGGTTATAGCGGACAGACGCTTCCCTGGGGGACGCTGACAGGCATCCGTCCCACCAAGATACCCATGTCTATGCTGCGGGATGGCAAAAATGAGACGGATATCTGTACCTATATGTCAGAGGCTTATCTGGCATCGGAGCAAAAGATTAACCTCAGCGTGGAGATAGCCAGACGTGAGATGGAGCTGTTGCATAAGATTGATTACGAGGACGGCTATAGTCTCTATGTGGGTATTCCATTTTGCCCGAGCATTTGTTCGTACTGTTCTTTTTCTTCTTCCCCCATAGGCTTATGGGAGGACAAGGCAGATGATTATCTGACGGCGCTGGAAAAAGAAATTGAATATGTGTCCCATTTGTTTTGCAACAAGAAGTTAAATACTGTCTATATTGGCGGCGGGACGCCGACCACTCTTTCTCCGCGGCAGCTGCAGAGGCTTCTTGACAAAATAGAAGGATGTTTTGATTTTTCACATTTATTGGAATACACGGTAGAAGCGGGGCGGCCGGACAGTATTACCAGGGATAAGCTGAATGTGCTGCGGGAGCATAATATTTCCCGCATTTCCATTAATCCGCAGACTATGAAACAGGAGACGTTAGACATTATCGGTCGTCGCCATACGGTGGAACAGACACTTGAGAGTTTCTGGCTTGCCAGGGAACTGGGATTTGACAATATCAATATGGATTTGATTGTGGGACTGCCAAAGGAGACTGTGGATGATGTCAGGCATACGATGGAAACTGTTCAGCAATTATCTCCCGACAATCTGACGGTGCATTCTCTTGCCCTCAAACGTGCAGCGCGTTTGAAAATGTTTCCTGAGGATTATGCAGGAATGAAAATGGAAAATACCTGGGAAATCATTGAGCTGACGGCGGAATATGCCAGAAAGATGGGACTTGAGCCTTATTACCTTTACCGACAGAAAAATATGGCAGGCAATTTTGAAAATGTGGGTTATGCCAGCCCTGGCAAGGCCGGGCTTTATAATATTTTAATCATGGAGGAAGTACAGACCATAGCGGCGCTTGGAGCGGGCAGCATCACGAAGTGGGTACATCCTGAGAAGGGAATAAAGCGGTGTGAGAATGTGAAGGATGTTGCCCAATATATCGAGAGAATCGGGGAAATGATTGAGC
>CAJUHY010000007.1:33057-81633 GCA_910585895.1 uncultured Lachnospiraceae bacterium | reverse complement strand
TGCCCATCTCCTGCTGCAATCTGGGATGCAGACACATTTCCGGTTCTTCATAGCAAATTGCCTGTAAACTGCGACGATATTTTAAGAGCAGCAGCAAGGGCGTCAATTCTGTCACCACCGCAGAGGTTGTGCGCAAAGGCAGGCTCTCCTTACTCCCATCAGGCAGATAGCGGATTTCCTGCCCATTCATTTCATTGCCATACTGAATTTTGCCATGTGCCATGGACGTTTCCAACCATTTGACAATCTCCTCATATTCCGTCTTATGCTCGAGGGAAAGCCCCTCCATCATATTCAAGAAATGAATAATGGGCTTTGTAAACGGCTGGATTTCTTCTCTGTCCTGAAAACCAGACACGTCATATGCAACTTGTCTGCCAACCTTATTGATAACATTCTTCGCCAACATAAATCCTGTACGAGCTGCCGGGAGGTAGACGGTATTTTGACTATAAAGTCCAACATTTTCTTTTAAAAACCACAGCAAAATATTTCTGACAATTATCTCTACCATGATTTCCAATTCTTCTTTTATACGCCTTCCATAAAAAGATATTCCCCAAAAACCCTCTTTACAAAATATAGATACCCTCTTTTCTATCTTCTGTCCTTCTATTGTCACTTCTAATTCCGGTTCCACCACTACGGCTAACTTCCCAATCGTAATCTGTTCCGAGTTGAAAATTGCCGCCACGAACTTATCCTTGTTGCGTTTAAATAGCTTATTTAAAAACTCAACAAAGAATTGGGAAGATATTTTAATTTCCTGGTCAAACCCTTCATTCGTGTTTATAAGGAAATCGCACATTTGCTTATACGTTTCTGCATAATCGTCTTTCAGCAATTCCAGCAGCCCGCGAAAAATATCTGACTCATCTTCCGCCGCATAAATCCCCCAAATCAACGATAAGAGGTAACTCTTGCCGCTATTGTTATCCCCTACAAAAAGGGTCAGGGGAGAAATGTCTATCTCGGCCTTTTTGATTTTGCCAAAATTTTCAATCATTATTGTACGTTTCATGTCCCCCTCCTATCCAGAAATGCTTTCCTACTCAAAATAGCTGTCCAGTCCATCGGCAATGCCCACAGCTATGTTCTGCTGATAGCCGCCGTCTGCCATGTTGGCATCCTCTGTGGGATTTGTCATAAATCCCATCTCCACAATCGTCACGGGAACCGTGCACCAGTTGATGCCGCTCATGCTGTCCGTTTCCCAGATACTCTGCTTATTGGCTCCGGTTGCATTCACAAGCCCATCGAGCACACATTCTGACAATTTGCGGCACTGGCTGTAGAGGTTGCCCATATAAGGGTTGGCAGAAGTTGGACTGATTGTCAGCGCACCGTTCTGTCCGCTGTCGTCTGAGCCGTTAGCATGGATACGGATAAAAGCATCCGCACCCGCATTGTTGGCAACGGCTGCCCGTTCGCTGTTGCTGATATTCACATCATGGCTGGTGCGCACCATCATCACCTGGTAGCCCCTGGCTTCCAGCTCCTCCTGCAGCTTCAAGGAAACCTGCAAGGTAAGTTCATATTCCTTGATTCCGGTCACACAACCGGTGGTACCGCTGGCAACCTTAGGCTTCGTCTCGGACGCTCCTGGTCCGATAGGCTCCTGCTCACTATTGCCCTGTGCCTGGTGACCAGCATCAATTACCACCAGATAACCGTTATCTGTCACCTCAGAGGCCAGCATCAGAAATTCAGATGCAATATAATATTCGTTATCCCCAATTTGCACCGCGCTCCAGGTTCCGTCATCTGCCGTCCGCGTAAAATTGCTTCTGCGCGGTACGGTCTGATAGACCTCGCTGTCTGTGGAAGGAGCTTTCCTTACATTAACTGAAGACGTCGTCACAACCTCTTCCTGCATATGAGTGACCGTATGAGGATTTAATGATAAATCATCATTCTCACTCTCTGATTCTGTGTCCGTCTGTCCTTCTTCACCCTCCAACTTATCATTCCCATCCTCTGAGCCATCATTCACAGCATTGGTCTCTCCCTCATTTTGCTGCTGAGATTTGTCCTGCTGTCCCTGTTCTTTCTTGTCTTCATACTTCTCTGTTGTTATCGGTTCTTTCTGTTTGGGCTCATCCTCTCTGCCAGCACATCCAGCCAATGCCAACGCCAGCAGAAGCACAAATATTATAACCAGATTATATTTCTTCATCTATTCTCTCTTTTCATTTACTCTTTCCCGGTAACTACATGGACTTTTAATAAATTAGTATTTCCCGGGACGCTCAGGGGTACGCCTGCCGTAATGACAGTAATATCGCCCACAGAAACCAACCCTGCCTGTTCTGCCATCTCCACAGCATGGGAGAACAATTCATCCGTGTCCTCTTTCTGCTTGACTTCCAACGGCGTCACACCCCAGGAGAGATTAAGCTGACGGCATACCTTCTGGTTGATGCTGCCGCCAATAATATTGCAGCAAGGGCGGTATTTAGAAATCATGCGCGCCGTTTCCCCAGACCAGGTCACAGTGATGATTGCCGCTGCATTTAAGTCCATAGCTGTTGTGCAGGTCGCGTGGGAAATAGCGTTGGTAATATCCGGGTTCTCAGCCTCCCGCTGTTTAAATCTTGCCGAATAATTGATATCCTGCTCCGTACGAATGGCAATTTTCACCATTGTCTTTACCGATTCCACCGGGTACATGCCCGCAGCCGTCTCCCCGGACAGCATGATAGCGCTCGTGCCGTCGTAAATAGCATTTGCCACGTCCGTTGCCTCCGCCCTGGTCGGTCTGGGATTCTTCATCATCGAATCTAACATCTGGGTAGCCGTGATAACCTGTTTTCCAGCATTGACTACTTTCTTGATAATCATTTTCTGGATAGCCGGCACGTCTTCTAAAGGAATTTCCACGCCCATGTCGCCCCGCGCCACCATTATCCCATCTGATACCTGGATAATCTCATCTATATTCTGTACACCCTGCATATTCTCAATTTTAGAGATAATATTGACATTGCGGCAGTTTTTCTCAGCAAATATTTTCCGTATCTGCATCACGTCATCAGCTGTACGTACAAAGGAAGCCGCAATAAAATCAAAATCATTTTCGATACCAAAGACAATATCCTCATAATCCTTCTCGCTGATATAAGGCATAGACAATTCCACATCCGGTACATTAACGCCTTTCTTATTAGAAATCATACCTCCATTGATGACACGGCAGGAAATCTCCGTATCATCCACCTCTTCCACATCAAGGGCAATCAGACCGTCATCAATTAAAATCCTTGAACCCGGCTGCACATCTTTCACGAGGTCCTTATATGTAATGGAAACCTTATTCGCGTCTCCCACCAGTTCCTCTGTCGTCAGTACAAATTTCTGCCCTTCCACCAGTTCCGCTTTGCCTCCTTCCAGCTCGCGCAGACGTATTTCCGGTCCTTTGGTGTCTAACAAGGTGGCAATTGGCAGATTTAACTCCTCCCTCAGTTCCTGAACTTTTTTCAGACGTTCCCCCTGCTCCTCATGGCTTCCATGGGAGAAATTGAAACGAGCGACATTCATGCCCTCCATCATAAGTTGTTTTAACACATCATCACGGTCTGTCGCCGGTCCCAATGTACAGATTATTTTCGTTTTCCTAAGATTTTTCATTATAACCTCTCTTTCTAAAGCCTGTATATTTTATATTATGTAACAGAACCCCCGACATAAGGGCAGTACCTGCATTGCCAAAAAGTTCTGAACTGTCGCGTAAGGATTTATTTATGGATTACCGTGCCAGATATACCGACACTGTCCTCGTCAAAGATACCTAATTTTGTAATCAGGACGCTGCGCACGGCAGAATTACCAATAAATTCAATTGCCGCTTCAATCTTGGGCAGCATGGTACCCTCTTCAAATTGTCCTTCTGCCATATATTGCCTGGCCTGTGCCACCGTCATTTCCTCCAGCGGCTGCTCATTTTCCTTTCCAAAATGCAGACAGACCTTTTCCACACCGGTAAGGATTACCAGACGGTCCGCCTCTATCAGTTCCGCCAGCTTTTCCGCTGCCGAATCTTTCTCAATCACCGCGCTCGCTCCCTGAAGCTTATTGTTCTGCGCCAACACCGGAATTCCGCCGCCTCCGCAGGCAATGACAATCTGGTCCGCCGCAAGCAGCGCACGGATAGCGTCAATCTCCACCACGTCCACCGGTTTGGGAGCCGCGACAATCCTGCGGTAACCCTCTCCCATCTTCACAACATGGTTGCCTTTTTTCTCTTCCGCTTCTGCCTCTTCCTCTGTCATCACACGTCCAATGACTTTGGACGGATGGTAAAATGCATCGTCATATGGGTCCACAGTGACCTGGGTAAGGATTGTGGAAACCGGCTTGTAAATTCCCCGATTCAAAAGCTCCGTACGGATGGCATTCTGAAGGTCATACCCAATATATCCCTGGCTCATCGCCGAACAGACAGACATAGGCGTTGCCGTATATTCCGGGTAAATCCGGCAGAATTCTGCCATCGCCGTGTGAATCATGCCCACCTGCGGACCGTTGCTGTGGGTAATCACTACCTGATAATCATCTTTTATAAAATCAACGACTGCCTTTGCCGCTTTCTTGGTGGCAATTTTCTGTTCCGGCAGTGTCGTCCCCAATGCATCATGCCCTAACGCAATCACAATTTTCTTCTTTCTCATGAAAAATCCCTCCGTATGCGTAGAACGCCAATCCAGACATTTCCGGATTGGCGTCTCAATTTGCTCTTATCTTACCACATTCTACTGGTTTTTAAAAGAAGAATTTCTGTTGTTTTACCATCATTACAGTTCACTCTGACGAATGAACTGTAACCGCTATTCTACCTTCTTGCCAAGCGTGACTGTAATGGTCTCTTCCCTCCATTCACCATTATTGTTCTTCTGTAAAGTAACTTCCACCTGAGTTCCCGCTGCATAATACTTCATCGCCTCAGAAAGCCCTTCGAGAGATGATATCTTCCTGCCGTCAAATTTGGTGAGTACATCGCCTTTACGGATTCCCGCCTGGTCTGCTGCGCTGTTCTCAGTCACCATTGTGATATAAAGTCCTTCCGGCATTCCGAAACTGTCTGATATCTCAGAAGTCACATTCTGACCGGTCACACCAAGGTATGCAGAGTTGGATTCATCGACAACTTCCCTGGTAATCAGGTTATTGATAATCGGCTCTGCTGCCGAGATAGGAATTGCATAGCCCATACCCTCCACCTGGGTATCGGAATATTTTACGGAATTAATTCCTATTACCTCGCCGTTCATATTCAGCAGCGCACCACCGCTGTTTCCAGGGTTGATTGCCGCATCAGTCTGAATCAGGTCGTTTGTAATGGAAGTTCCTGTGTTCTCATCCTGGACGGTCACTTCCCTGTCCAAAGCGCTGATTACGCCTGTCGTCACAGACTGTCCATAGCCCATGGCATTTCCGATTGCCACAACGCTCTGTCCAACCTTGATGCTATCGGAATTGCCTACCGTTGCGACTTTAATTTTCTCCATGGTATCACTGGGGATATCTTTGGTCTTAACGGACAGCACTGCAAGGTCTGTGCTGGCATCTGTTCCTTTTATCTCTGCTGTTACCTGCTGATTGTCAACAAAGTTTACCGTAAGCTGATTAGAGTTGGAAACTACATGGTTATTAGTGGCAACATAAATTTCCTCCTCTGTCTGCCCAATAATAATCCCGCTTCCTGCACTGGGAACTTCCTCCTCATAAAGGCGTCCAAAGAAATCAGGCTGCACCATTGAACTCATATTCGTAATAGAAACGATGGATGGCATTACATTTTCCGCAACATCTGAAACATCGGATAAAATGGTAGACGTGCTTACCCCGGTAGCCGGCAGGCTGCCCTTATTCACTGCTGTATCTGCCGTCTTATTTGCGCTTTCTGCTGTGGTCTCCTGCTGTACCTGATTCTTTCCTGAGGTATAGCGGAAAGCAAAACCGGTTCCATAGAACACTGTGCCCGATACCAGCCCAAATACTAACGCAAGCGATGCACATTTTACCATCGTCATACCAAATCCATGCTGCTTCTTCTCGCCAGACTTTTTCTCTTTCCGTACTTTTTTCCCTGCGGCATTAGGATTCTGACCAGCGCCCTGGTTTACCCAGGCTGCCTGATTCGCTGTTTGGGAAGCATCCGTACCGTTTGCATTCCACGTATTGCCGTCTGTATTATAACCTGGCTGTGCGCTTGCATAACTGCCTGTTGTGTAAGTTCTCTGTGCGCTGCTGTTCTCCTCCTGCCTCTCATAATAATTGGGATTGCGCTCCTGATTCTCCTGATTTACATAGCTGTAAGAATAGAGGGAATCCGCAGAACCTGTGCTGCTGCCATCAGCAGCTGAATCCATATTGCCCGGCTCAACTGCCGCATTTTCTTGTGCTGTACTGCCTGAGATTGCTGTATCTGTAATCCTGACCTCATCTTGCCTGTTGCTGCTCTGTGTGCTTTCCATATTATTTCCAAAATTGCTGTCACCGTTATTGTAATGATTAAAATTATTTTCCATAACAAATATCTCCTTTCCTCTGCTGTTTTCTCTTTGTTCTATAAAGCAGTTTACGAGAGATTTGTGACAAAACTGTGTCTAATATTTTAAAAAAACGTGTTCAGCGCATTGGCCAAGTTCTGTCCCGCTGTCACTTCCACTATTCCACCGTCACAGACTTTGCCAGATTCCGCGGCTTATCCACGTCGCAGCCCTTGCCCACCGACACATAATAGCTGAACAGCTGCAGGGGAATAATCGCCAGCGAATTGGTGAACCAGCGGTTTGTCTGGGGAATATAAATAACATAATCCGCGGCTTTTTCAATTTCCGTGTTACCGGTATTGGTCACGGCAAGCACAAACGCCCCGCGGCTGGTAAGCTCCACGATATTGCTGATAGTTTTCTTATACAACTCCTCCTGAGTCAGAACTGCGGCAACCAAGGTTCCCTCCTCAATCAGGGAAATCGTTCCGTGTTTCAATTCCCCGGCTGCATATGCCTCAGAATGGATATAAGAAATCTCTTTCAGTTTCAGGGAACCTTCCATGGAAATCGCATGGTCAAGCCCGCGTCCCACAAAAAACACATCTTTCGCAGAAATATAACGGTTGGCAAAATGCTGGATTTTCCCTTTATTGCCAAGGAGCATCTCTATCTGCTCCGGCAGCTTCTGCAAATCCTTGAGATATGCCCGGACATCCTGCTCGGTAATTTCGCCCCGCACCTGCGCAAACTTGATGGCCAGCAGATATTCCGCAATCAGCTGCGCGCTGTAAGCCTTGGTGGTGGCTACGGCAATCTCCGGTCCCGCCCAGGTATACATGACCTTATCTGCCTCCCTGGCAATAGAACTGCCCACAACGTTGACTATGCCAAGCGTCTTGACGCCTCTGTTTTTCGCTTCACGCAAAGCTGCCAGCGAATCTGCAGTCTCCCCGGACTGGCTGATGATGATGACCAGGTCATTGTCCGCCAAAATAGGATTGCGGTAACGGAATTCTGAAGCCAAATCCACATCCACTGGAATCCGCGCCATACCCTCAAATACATACTTTGCCGTCACGCCCGTGTGATAGGCGGAACCGCAGGCAACAATATGGATTCTGCCAATCCCGCGGATTTCCTCATCCGACATGCCAAGTTCTTCAATTACTATCGCCCCCTCCTTAATGCGGGGATTTAAGGTATCCCTGACCGTCTGGGGCTGTTCATACATTTCCTTTAACATGAAATGCTCATAGCCGCCTTTTTCTGCAGCGTTGATATCCCAGTCGATGGTCGACGGCTCCTTGATGATTTCCTCTCCATCCACATTAAAAAATGAAATGGCTTCTTCCGATAATACGGCTATCTCTTCATTCTGGATAAAATATACATTGCGCGTATACTTTAATACTGCCGGCACATCAGAAGCAATCAGGTTGCCGTCCTTGCCGTGACCCACAATCAGAGGGCTGTCCTTGCGCACTGCATATAAAATTCCCGGATGCGCCTTAAACATGATACCCAGCGCATAAGACCCCTCCACACGATGCATAACCTTGGTGATAGTTTCAATCGGATCCCCCTTGTAATAATAATCCAAAAGATGGGCAACCACCTCCGTGTCCGTATCTGAGACAAACTGGTAACCTTTGCCCTCCAGGTATTTTTTCAATTTCTGATAATTCTCAATGATTCCATTATGCACAACAGCAATGCTTTCATCCCCATTGAAATGAGGGTGCGCATTGTTATTGGTTGGCGCCCCATGCGTCGCCCAACGGGTGTGCCCGATTCCGGCAGCTCCCGGCATCTTGGCGCCGTCATGAGTCAGCTCACTTAAGACTTTTAAGCGTCCAATCGCTTTCTGTACCTGAATTTTTTCTCCGTCATAGACGGCGATTCCCGCCGAATCATAGCCCCTGTATTCCAATTTCGACAGGCCATCCAGTAATATCGGCGCTGCCGGTGATTCTCCAATATAGCCCACTATTCCGCACATACAATACCTCCCTTTATTCACCGCCCGCGGACACACCGGTCCGATAGGCAATCTCATCGCTGATTCCCTGTACACTGTCTGTCACTGTATAACTGGTCGTTCCATATAAGAAATCATGGAGCTGCTTTACATTGGATGACAAATCCTTGGGAATAACACAGTCTGCATTTGACTTCTGATAGGAAATAGATACCACCTTGTTGCGCAAATCAAATGGAAATCCTCTGCTCTCTCCCAATTTATAATGAAATGCATCCATTGCCATGGCAATCAGTTCTGTCTTGCCAAGACTGGTCTTTATCTGTGGGAAAACAGCATCTATCAGGTCATTGATTGTCCCTATATCTGATTTTAACGCTTTTTCTACCATTTTATTCACCACAAGCCGCTGGCGTTCCGTCCTCTTGAAATCATCGCCGGCCGTATAACGGATTCTGCCGTAGGATACCGCCTGTACTCCATTGAGGTTATAGGTTCCTCCTCCCGGAAGCGGGTCATAACTTTTGCCCGTCACCTTGGAGGTCTCGATACAATAATTATTCAGATGGACGCATTCTTCCTCTGTAATTTCAATTTCCACTCCGCCCAAAATATCTACCGCTTCTGCCACCGCAGAAAAATCAAACGATACATACTCCTGGATATCAAGGTCCAGATTAGTGTTTAACATCCGCACTGCCTGCTCAGGACCTCCCACTGCATAAGCTGCATTGGCCTTGCTGTATGCCTCCGTGTTATCCAAATCCGTCATTTTCAGGAACGTGTCGCGGTATACAGACACCAGACGAACTTCCTTGGTATCCTTATCAATCCTCGCCATCATAATCACGTCCGAATTGCCGCTGCTATAAGAACTATTTTCACGGTTGTCCAGTCCGAATAATGCTATCGTGGTATACTGCCCCAGCACATCCTTGGTCTCTTTCGATAACTCTTCATTTTTAACGTCTTTCGCCTGAAAACTCTTATCTGTGTTAATCTTGTCCATCTTGGCATTCGTCCAAATCCACAGCAATGCGCCGCCCAGAATCAGGAATTCCACACATACCAATAAAATCTTCCTTCTGCGCCGCTTCGCCCTCATTGCCTTTCTCGCAGCCGCGCTTCTCCCCTGTCCACTCTTCTTATTCGCCATACTATCCACCCTATCCATTTATTTTCTGTTGTTTTTATTTCCGTAAAAGCCGCCTGCACAGACAGCACACAAAAACTATGCGATTTCGCAGCATCCGCCAAAACCCATAATGCTCCATGGAAGAATTATTCCCACCATGTCTGCGGTACAGCAATAACGGTTCTGGCAGGAAATAAGACTTTCCTGCGTAATAATCCCCCAGAATGCCAATCCATTGGTCATGCATTTCAATCTGCGCAGGAATTGGCAGAATTGCCCCTAACAATTCCCGGCGAAATGCCATACAGCAGCCAATATAACTGTTCTTGACTATATTTTTGATAATGCCCGCCCCCGAATTGCGGAATGCATAGAAAGATTCCATGCAGATATCGGAACTGTCCTCTCCTGCAAACACCTTGGCGTCATGGACAATGACAGCTGCCCCCTGCTGCCCAAAAGCCTGCAGGATACGTTCCACCTTACCTGCCAGCCAGATATCATCCTGGTCGGCAAGGAATATATATTGTCCCCGGACCTTAGAAAGCACATGTTCCACATTTTTCTTAATGCCCTGCCCCGGCCCGGCCAGCAGCCGGACCCGGCTGTCCCTGCGCTGGTATTCCTCAATCAGAGGCACCGTCCCATCGCAAGAACCATCGTCTGAAACAAGCAGTTCATCATTCTGTTCAAGCTGCCCTAAGATAGAATCCAGCTGCTGCTGCAGATACTTTGCCCCATTATAAGACACAAGGGCAACTGATATGCGGATGTTTCCAGTCACCACAGCTTCCACCCCCATTTCCTGAAGTAGCGGAACATGGAAACAATATGAATTCTCATTAGATGCAGATTCTTGTGCGAGCCGCGTTCCCATTGATGGATAACCTCAGTATCCGGGCAGTACCACAGACTGCTTACGTGATTCACCTGCCGGCAAAGGTCGGCATCCTCCATATACATAAAATAACGGCGGTCAAATCCCCCCAGTTCCAGAAACAGCCCTGTGCGGATAACAAGAAAACTGCCCTGGGCAAAAGGAACTGGAAATGGTTTCCCATAATCCATATCCTGCAACGTATGATAATGCTGCCGCCTGGCAAAATGTGAGGAAAAAAACATGCGGATTGCCATATCGCAAACCGTAAGCTCCCTGCGGTAAGCAGCCTGCAGATTCCCCTCGCTGTCAACCAGCCTGGGCGCTGCCATGCCTGCCCCTGACTTCTCCAGAAATGAAATCAAGATAGAAAAACTGTCTTCCTGCAGAAGAATATCCGGGTTTACAATCGCGTGAAACTTTGACGCCAGTTTCGGCAGCACGTAATTGTGCCCGCCGCCAAATCCAAGATTCTCTCCCGGCTTTTCATAAACCACATCCCCATACTCTTCTGCCAGCGAAGACAGCTCGTTTTCCTCCGTACTGTTGTCTACGATATAAATCTTCTTTGACAATTTGCCGGCAGTGTATTCCATAATGGATGACACCGCTGACCTTACATCCGCCTCATCATTAAAAGCGACAATCGTGATTGATAAATCTGTCATAACGATCCTTTTCCTGTCAGCACCACAGCCACCGTCCGCAAAATAATCCTCATGTCCATGCTGAGGGACCAGTTGGATATATACTGGGTGTCCAGCGCCACTATCTCTTCAAAATCTTTGATATCGCTCCTGCCGCTGACCTGCCACATGCCGGTCAGTCCCGGGCGTATGCCCAGTCTTGCCTTGTGGTGAAGTTCATATTGTTCAAATTCATCTTCTGTGGGAGGTCTTGTCCCCACCAGGCTCATGTCCCCTTTAAGCACATTCCAAAACTGCGGCAGTTCATCAATGGAGTATTTGCGCATGATTTTTCCCACGCCAAACACCCTGGGGTCTTCTTCCATCTTAAACATCAGACCTTCCATCTCATTCTGTGCCATCAGGTCTTTCTTCATATTGTCCGCACCGAGTACCATCGTGCGGAATTTATAGAACTTAAAGCGTCTGCCGTTCTTGCCAATCCTGGTCTGCGCATAGAACACGGGGCCGGGCGACTGAATTTTTACCATTGGGGCAAACACCAAGAAGGCAATTCCCATCAGTAAAATCCCTATCAAACTGCCGACAATATCCATGCAGCGCTTGATAACCATCTGCCGGTTGGTGGCAATTTTCATGCTCGTTGTCAGCACCAGATATTTACCGCAATGCTCCACCAGTTTATTCGGCATAAGCTGGGATTCCCGCACCAAATTGAAATGCACAGTCAGCCCCAACTCTATCAGCTCGTTTGCCAGAGCTTCACTGCTCTCCCGTGTGTTGCCATTGATAAATACTTCATCGACCACATTGACGCGTACATACTCTAAAAAACTATCTGCTGTCGCCACAATCGGCACACCGCAGATTTCCTCACCAATCCTGTCTGCATCCACAATCACCACACCGACTACTTCAAATTCCTTATAACGGTTGTGCTGGAAATCAGAAACACACTGCTCGGCATAACGGTCCTCCGTCACAACCACCAGTTTGGAATAACGCTGCTTGCGAATCATACGCTGGCGGATATATATTTTCCAAAGGCAACGGCAAAAATATTCGACAACGATAGACATCAGCCAGAATACGAGAATAACCTGCCGGGAATAAATCTCCGACTGCTTGGTTCCCCATACATAGACCGTGACGCCCGCAAATACCATACTGCAGTGCATGACCACAGATTTCAGTTCCTGGACTCTGTTCCTGCGCAGTATCCCGGTATAGGCTTCTGTAAGAAATACAATACAGCCGTCCAGCAGAAACAGCAATATTGCCAGACGGTTATAATATTCACTCATTGTCGGTTCATTATGAAGATTTCCCAACCTGATTAAACAGGAGAGATAAAACGTAACTTCAAGGCAAAGCAAATCCAGAATCAAGAAATCCAGATGTTTCACCCAGCTCTTTTTCTGTTTTTCATACATAATCTGTTCCTCGAAACGTAATCATAAATCAATTCTCATACAGAAGTATGATTCCGTATGTAAAGCCAGCTTTCTGAATAATCTTTCCTTTGCTTTTCATCCATCTCTGTATATTTAGCAAAACTCAGTTTGGAAGGAATCATCTGCGTCCCTCCGCATTTATGGCAAAATATCTCTTTTCTCCGTGAAACCGTTGTAATACTCCCACATTTCGGGCATATAAATACTTTCATCATACGTCTCTTCCCACACCCACCTGATTTCTTTAACCACACCATTGTATCATTGAATCGGAAAAAGGGCAAGTTTTCTTGTCTTTTTAAGGTTTTATTAAGATTTTACTTAAGGTTTTAATGCATAATTGCACTTTTTCAGAGAGAAATTGGGATTGTAATATGGATCTCCCTCCTTCAGCAAATCAATCCAGCGGGTACGGATAAATTCTATTTCCTCACCAAAGCGGCGCACTTTCTCCTTCGTATCTTCGATTCCCCTGGATTTGGATTCATAATGGTACGCCTCCACATAAGGATTATATACCACAAGATAGCCCTCACGCCTGACCCGCAGGCAAAAATCCAAATCATTGAATGCTACGGAAAGCTGTTCTTCCAAACCATTTACCTGCTCATAGATCTTTCTGGAAACCATCAGACATGCCGCTGTCACGGCACAGTAATTCAACTGGATTGCCGCTTTGTGGAAATATCCTTCTTGCCCGCGGCGCAGTCCCGGAAACATATTTGCCGCGATTCCGTCAATTCCTACCACAATGCCGGCATGTTGAATCGTATTATCAGGATAATAAAGTCTTGCCCCTACAATACCGACCTCCGGCCGCTGACAGTTGCCCAGCATCTCCTCCAGCCAATCTTTTGTGATAATCTCTATATCGTTATTCAGGAGCGCCAAATATTCCCCTCTGGCATAGGAAGCGCCAAAATTATTGATTGCCGAATAATTGAACACGCCCTCCCAGACAACAACTTTTACTGGCTGTCCGCCTGGCAGCGCTCCTTCGCAGTAAAGCTTCCTGCCTTCTCTATGGATTTCCCTGTCAATTCCGCACAACTCCCGATAATAGCGAAACGTCTCTTCCTCCTGGCTGTTATTCTCGATAACAATCACCTCATAGTGTTTCCAGGTAGACTTTTTCAGGGACTCGATACAGCGTTTCAGCGTACCCGCCTGGTCTTTGTTGGGAATCAGGATGGACACCATGGGCGTTCCGGTTACCGGATATTTTACGCGGTAAAATCCAAAATGAATAGACTGGCTGACCAGCCCTGGCTGTCCTTTCCGCTCCAAATGTTCCTGCAAAGCGCGCTGCCCCGCCTCATAGGCATACATCTTGCTTAGAGGATTATCCGCTGTGGAACCGCTGTGTACCCGCCAATGGTACAGGACCTTAGGGACATGCCCGACTTTGTCTGCAAGTTCCGTACACCGCAGGATAAAATCATAATCCTGTGCACCGTCAAATGCTTCCCGCATTCCTCCTGCCTCCCTGGCAATCCCACGCTTTATACAGAGGAAATGCGTGATATAATTGTTAGAACGCAAAAGGTCCGGACTAAAATCCGGCTTAAAATGGGGGGTCTTATGCTGCAATCCTTTTTTTGTCTCCTCGACCTGGTCTTCGTCAGAATAAATAAGTTCCGCTTCCGGCTCTGCGTTCATAAACTGAACCATCTCATATAAAGCTTCCGGCGCCAGCAAATCATCATGGTCCAGCAGCCCTATCCACTCCCCCTCAGCCAATTCCATTCCTGCATTGGTATTACTGGCAATTCCTTGATTCTCCGGCAGGTGGCGGTAACAAATCCGCTTCTCCTGATACTGCCGGCAGTAATCCCTTACAATTTGAGACACCTCATCCGTGGGCGTGGCATCGGCAAGGCAAAGCTGCCAATTGCTGTAAGACTGTGCGCGCACAGAATCCATCATCTCTATCAGATATTTCTCCGGCGTCTGATAGCAGGGGACAACCACACTGACCAATGGCCGGTACCCCAGTCTGCCCTCCTGCTTTGACTGCCTTGCAAGTTCCTCGCTGCCTGCCCTGTATTTTTCAAACCAGGGAGCATAAGGCACATCCTCCGGCTCCATCTTATCCCGAAGGCGGTTCAGAAATGCCTTTGCTCCGTAATGTTTGAAATAGCGGATTCCTTTTTTGATTCGATATGGCGTAATCTTCATGTTTTCTCATCCACTTTCTTATAACTGCGTATACAGTAAGTTTGACCATACGCGGCTTTTTTATCCGTATCGAAAACTGCAGAATTATTTCTTTGCCACTTTCGCCACCTTAGCCCCGGAATAACCGGAAGCCGCATTCCCACTGGAAGTTTTGACATAGGAACGTATTTTATAATAATACGTTTTGCCTTTCTTCACACCGCTGTCCGTCCAGGTCACAGATTTGTTCTTTGTAATAGTCTTAACTTTCTTGTAACCGCCTTTCTTTTTATTGGAACGGTATATATAATAGCCAGTTGCCTTGGAATCGCGGTTCCAGGTAAGTTTAACCTTCTTCTTGCTGGTGACAGCCGCTTTCTTTATCCGCGGCACAGACATTTTGATATCAGCTTTCTTGACACTGGTATAGGACGAATAATAAGTCTGTCCATTTACGGTCTGATACCCGCGTATCCGATAAGTATAGCTATGCCCAGGCGCTGCCGTCTGGTCTTTATAGCTGAGTGTTGTGTTGTTCTTAATTGTCTTTATGCAGGTATATTTGCCGGAATCTTTTTTCCTGTATATCTTATATCCCGCAACGTCCGCTTGCTGCCAGGAAAGCTGCACAGTCGTATAGTTACTCACCTTGAAATTCTTCCAGCTGGTCGCCGGTATCGCAAAGTCTGCCGTCTTCTCCGCTGAAAATGAAGAATACTGGTTTCCTGCGCTGAGTTTAAGATAAGCACGCACTTTATAATAGTATACCGTTCCCGGAGTTACCTTACTGTCCTGATAAGAAAGCTTCGTCAGTCCATTCACCGTCTTGATTCTGGCATACTTGCCATCTGCTCCCTCCTTGCGGTATATCTGGTAGCCCTGAGCGCCGCCAATCTCATTCCAGGAAAGCTGTACGGCACCGGATTCACTCTTTGTCACTTTCAGCGTAGGCTTGCTCAGCTTTTCACCTGGATCTGGACATGCCTTAGAAGGCATATTGCTGTACACCGGAACCTTAAATACAAAACTGTTATTGATAATGCCCATAGATGTATAACTCTTTCTGACATTTATGCTCTCATTGGCGGCTGCCAAAAGATTTTGCATATATTGATGCCAATAAAGTCCATTATAGGAAGCGTCCACATCAAATTTCTGCAGGTAAAATGTATCCTGCCCTTTGGAAATATAATTCTCGGCTGTCTTCCCTGCACCGCCGCGCAAGGCCGCGTACCTGGTGGTCCAGCCGGCTTTCTTGGCCTCTTCCAGACCGCTGATGATTACCTCTTCACCAATGCCTGTCGCCTGAATATTAAAATAATTATAATATCCCTTATAACCTGGATAAGTACCGGAAATTAACGCGGAAGTCCCCTTGACCCCTTGTTCCTGACGAATACGGCTTGCCAGGAAATAAGGACTGACTTTCAACTCTTTGCCAATCTTCATGAACGCCTGTGCATAAGTTATATTGCCGCCTGAACCATCTTCCAGCTTTTTATTGCTCATAAATGTGCCGTTTAAAATCAGCTCCACGCCTGCCTCCGTATGATGGGACTCGTTATATGTCAGCTGCTCAAATTGAAATACCGATTCCTCATTGAGGGAATTGCGTGGGTCTATATAATATTTTACCACAGATTCCGAAGCCTGCACCCAGGTTGTGCCGTTCTTGACCACCCACTTTCCGGTAGACATGTTGTAGTCTTTGTCCGCCGTAGATTTCCAGGTCACCGGGGCATTGATATCCACCAGATTCACAGCATCCTTCATCTCATTTTCTATGACATCCGTCCATTTCAGCCCGGTATTCATGGGCACGAACGTCCAATTGGGGTGCGCTGTTATCAGTTTCTTGATATAAGAACGATAGCTGGAGGGAAATGCATTCAAATCCGTCTTTCCCAAGGCGGCAGCGCTTGCAATTGCTGCGCTTCTGCCTTTGCCTCCTTTGCCAAAATACTGTTCTTTCCACTGCTGCAGCCTCTCATCCTGCGTCAGTACAAAACTATCCTGTACAAAACCTGTACATTCCCTGTCGTTGACGCCAAATGAAACCTGATACCAAATCCCTTCCGCTGCTACCGCAGCCGCCAGAAATTTCACCTGGTAACCGCTGGCAAGCCTGTGCACAACGGGCGCGCTTAGGGACGGCTCCTGATAAACAGCGGTCTCCGCTGCTGTCAGCGTACCATACAGCTCATATTCCTGCAGCATCGCCAGAAATGCCTGCTCAGGCTCAGAAAAAGCCTGTCCGGCATCATCGGCTGTCACTTGCGATGATGCCAACGGTGCGGCATAAGCGACAAACCCATTCCCACAGATTTCCGCTATAAGAACGGCTGTCAGCAGCCATGCCATAATCCTCACTTTTTTTATCATATCCCTTTTTCCTCCATCAAATAAATCCCTTCTATTCTTCTTATCCTCTTACCGCCTTTGACTTCCTACGGCTTTTACTCTTCTCTGTAATTACTGCTTTCGGCTACTTTGCCATAACTTCCATATCCCATACGTTTTCCTTCGCGCACAGCACGAATACGATAATAGTACTTCATTCCTTCCGTCACAGTCTCGTCTGTGAAACTGAGCGAATCTGCCCCCTTTACTTTGGCAATCTGTGTGAATCCGCCGTTTTTTTTCGTACTGCGCAAAATTTCATAACAATTTGCACCTGGCGCTTTGTCCCAGTTCAGCATAAATCCTTGCTCTGTTTCCTCTATGGAGACAATATTTACCTTCTTTAAGCTGATTGCAGATACAGGCTTGGAATTCCCGCTGTAACCTTTTACGCCTTTCTTGTTGCTGAGCACTTCTACGACATAGTAATACCGTTTTCCGCTGACAACATGTTTATCCTGATACTGTGTAATGTTTTTATCTCGGATTTCTGCAATCTTCTCATATACCCCATTTTTTGTTGTGCTGCGCTTAATACTGTATGCATAGGCAGATGTATTTTTCTTCCATTTCAGTTCCATGGTGGCGCTGTTCACCGATTTCACATAGGAGACAGATGTCCCGGTAATTGTCTGTCCCGACACCGGACTGCTGTAACTGCCATACCCCGTCTTATTGCCCACAAGATTCAGTGCCTGAATCTTGTAATAATATGTTTTCTTTGCTTTCAGACCCTTGTTCACATAGGAAGTCTTGTTGCCCCTGACCTCAGCAACCGTCTTATACGTACCCTTTTTGGAAGCGCTTCTCTGAATCCGGTAAGCATACGCATTCTCCACCTTCTTCCAGCGGATACGCAGCGAATTGCTGTCAGCGGAACTGACACTGCGGATAACAGCCTGCTTTACCGCCCACCCAGAAAACACTGCGGAATCCGTACTGCTCCCATTCTGCTCTCCGCCTCTCGCACGCACTTTGTAGAAATATTCTTTTTGCGTCTCTCGTTTGCTGTCCATAAACGCTTTCTTGGCAGTAGTGGCAATCTTCACATATTTCCCATCTATTGCTTCGCTGCGCAGAACCTCATATTCCGTTGCTCCATTCACACCCTTCCAGCTGACTTTCAATTTCCCTCCAGCCTTGGAAATGACACTGGTAATTATCGGCATCTTTAATGTTGCACCGGAATACGCCTCGGAAAAAGAAGATTTCTTCCCATCCTCAAACACAGCGCGTATTTTGTAGAAATATGTAACCCCAGCCTCAACCTTCTTATCGTCATACTGGCACTTGCTGACCTCTGCAATGTTCTCGTATTCACCATCCTCTGAATCGCTGCGGTACACCTGATAGGTTACAGCTCCCTGCACCTCTGCCCAGCTTATCCGCAGTTTCTGGCTCTTGATAGATTTCGTCCATTCAATCTGTGGATTATCCCCTTTAAGAGATAATCCATAAAATCCGGCAATTCCCTGTGCATCAGCAATTCCCAGCTTCTTTAGTTTCTCATTTGAATTGAGAAATTCATTGACATCCGCTGCATTGCTGAGGAATGCATGTTCTATCAGCACTGCCGGAATGCCCGCCTCCTTGTTGCGGCGTATAATTGCCAGATAATCCGCCAGCGAACCATCTGGATAGAGAGTATTGTCTTCTGAATTACGAATCAGAATGCCGCCCGCCCAGGTCTGCAGCCCCAGCGCACTCAGCTGCTTATAAATATCCGAAGCCAGCCCTTTACCTTCCTCGCCAATATTGGGACGGTAACTGCTGTTTGGATAATACACTCCCACTCCTCTCGGAGATGTGCTCGTACTGGAATTCAGGTGAAAACTCACATAAACATCCGCTTTCTTGGACGCTCCATAAGCTACCCTCCTGGCATTGCACTCAGACGCAGATACTGCATAACCGCCGTTGGCGCAGTTATTGGTTGTCCTTGTCATATAGATAGTGATACCGGAATATCTCTGCAGCTCTGTCTTACAGTACTGTGCAATTTTTAAGGTCAATTCTTCCTCTTTACATCCATTGCCCCTGGCTCCGGCATGGACATTGTCATGTCCTGGATCCAACACAATCACCATCTTCTTGTCTGCGTTGGTCACAGCCCTCCCGGAACGCGCGCCCACTCCTGCCGTTTGCACCTCCTGCAATACATCGGTGATAGACTGTTCGGAGACTGTCCTGCCGTTTTCATCCATAGTTACCACATTCGCTTCCAATTCCTCAAGCACTTCACTATCCATCAGTATATCGTCCGGTTGTTCATCGCTCTCCTGATTAACGCCAAAGGTTACTTCCATGCCCACTTCGGCAAATTTGACCTCATACTCTGTACCCTCTGCCCGATAGCGTACGCTTATCAGTTGATAAATGCCGCTCTGTGCGTTATCTGTATATTCAATGGTAAACTTCACCATATTATCTGCAATCTTTGCCGCCTCCGCCGTAAAAACTTCCCCGGCTGCCTTTTGGTAGGTGAGTTGTGCATATTCCACCTTCAGACCATCTCTCCCCAGGCTTACAGCAATATTTTGCACTCCCGGAGTCTGAATCTGAGCGCTCTCCACCATGGCAAAATTCAGCAATCCTGTTACTTCCTTATTATCCGCTTCTTTTGCTGCTCTGTTATTACCTGCTTTTGCTTCTTCTTCATCCCTTATCTGTGCTTCTTCGTTATCCCTTGCTTCCGTCTGTTCTTCACCGACAGCTTTGCTTTCCTGCTTCATTACGAAACTTTCATCTGTTATGTACTGCGCCCATACATCCATCCCCACAGATGTAACCAGCACGCATACTGCCAGAAAAGCTGCCGTCCATTTCCTAACTGATCCCACGGTTCTCACTCCATTTCTACATTGGTTTTCATAATTCGCGTTTATTCTATCACACTTCATTTTGAAAAACAACCGCCAGAAATAACTGGAAAAAAACGGCTGCTGCCAAAAATAATTTACACACAATACATGTTCTGCCCTTTATGGAAAAATATACCATATATTGTATGTGTCTATCATTGACAACAGCCTTTTTTTAATTTTTCTCAATGTAAGAAATATGTAAAAATTGTTATTCATCATCGCCATCGGAAACTTCACAGGCTTCACAGATACCGAATGTCATCGTAACTGTTAATTTCCTGGCAGAGGCTTAGAAATAAATACGGCTATAACAATGTGTCTTGCTGCCTTTATATGTCCTACTGCCTATTTTCTTATTTGCCACAACTGTATAATAGTATGTCCTACCAGTTTTCAATGCAGATCTGCCATATTTTTTCACCGTGAAAGAATTCTTAGAAAGCGTCTTCACTTTCTTATATCCGTTCTCCCTCTTCGAGGAGACATAGAGTGTGTAACTGTCTGCACCGCTCACTTTATTCCATGATACACGCTGTCCTCCTTTGACATTGGAAATTTTCATCTCCGGCTGCTTGGAAATATATTTCCAGCCAGACCATGCACCGTATCTCGTACCGCTGCTCAACACAACATATGCGCGAATTCTCACTTTCAGAAACCGCGGCTTTACCAGCTTATTGCTGGAAACAGATTGCATACTGCCATTAGAATCCTTCTTTTCAGAAATCAATTTCTTCGCTTTTTTTCCAGCCAAGCTGTAAATTTCATATTGATATCCGTCTGCACTGTTACGCCTATCCCATGATAAATCCATATACTTGGCAGTTGGACTGCTAAAGGAAGGAGTAAGTCCTTCCACCTTGCCGGGCAGTACCGGACAGCCAGAAATAGAATGACCTGAACTGTTGCCTGCCTGATAACCGCTGGTACTCTTTCTCACAGGATATATATAAAATACATACTCTGTATCTTTGCTGAGATTACTTGCCGTATAGGTCGTGATATTGCTCAGGGGCACAACTTTCCTGTTAGCATAACCACCTTCCTTAAAATATTCCAGCCGGTACGCATTAGCTCCTGGATTCTGCTCCCATTTTACGGTGATGCTCGTTGCCGTTGCCGCCGTCTGTCTAAGATTCTGCGTTTTGCTTCTATCCGGTATCGTTACAACTTCCAATGGCCTCGATGGCGTACCGTACACCTTCTCGCCATTTTCTTTGACATATGCAGTCACCCGCACAAAATAACTTTTTCCAGCGGAAAGGTTATAAAAATACGTCTCCGTATTAGACCGTTCTTCCGTCTTCCCATTGGAAAACATAATATCTTCCGACAATTCAACCTTATACTGAACGCCATCCATAACCAGGGCATTCCATTTTACCCCGACAGATCCCGCGCTAGATGATATCTGCTGCAACCCCTGAACCTGCGCCGGGGCAGCCGCCTGTACATTTACACCTACGCCCAGCAGCAGCAGAATGGCTGCTGCCACGACGCATGTTCTTAGATACTTCCATACTTCTCTCATAAAAGTCTCCTCTTCCCCTATAAACATATGGTTATCGTAAATTAATACCTTGTATTTATATCATACGCTTACAGTATCATCCATATCAACCTGATTTTAGTAACCTGTATTCGCGTGGATAGTCTCACTCAGTTCCTTTACAGTCTGGGAAGGTGTGTACTCCTCATTGCCATACAAAAACTTATGCAGCTGTATGACATTGCTCTCCAGGTCAATCGGAATTACCATATCCCCTAAACTTCCCACATCACCAGATTCCTTATCAAATGGGAAACCGGTATTTTCTCCCATATGGTACTTGGCAACGCCCGAAGCAAGACCTAACAGCTCCGTAGGGCTAAGGCTTGTGGAAATCTGCGGCAGCATCTCATCCATCATCTTATTTAAGGTCATCAAATCACATTGTTTTGCTTTCTCAAACATCTTGGTGATTACTTCCCTCTGCCGCTCCGTGCGCCCATAATCAAGACCCACATAACGGATTCTCGCATAAGCTGTCGCCTGAATTCCATTTAAATGAACGTTCTCGCCTGCGGAGACATATGACACGTAATCATCATACCCGGTATTCTTCACCGTATCGTCCACATAAGCATTGAGCCATTTTGCCTCGTCCGACTCCAGCTTATCTATCTCTATTCCGCCCAAAAGGTCAACTGCTTCCACCAACGCGCCAAAATCTACGCTGACATAATCCGTGATGTTCAGATCAAGATTCTTATTGAGCATATCTATCGCCTGCTTGGGTCCTCCATTGGCGTATGCTGCATTTGCTTTGCGGAACTTATCTTCATCAATATCCAGATACGTATCACGGTAGACGGAAGCCATCTTGATTTCTCCGCTGTCCTTATTGATGCTTACCACAATAATCGTATCGCTGTTTCCTCTTTCAAGACTGCCCATATCGCGGTTGTCAAGACCAAACAGGGCAATATTCTGATAGCTTTTCATTGCTTTCTTTGTTTCCGGGCTCAGTTCATTGATTTTAACCTCTTTATCATTGATGACCACTTTGCCCATTTTGTCATATTTGCTCCAGGAAAAAGCGATGGGAATCATCAGCAACGCCAGCAAGACAACAATCACCACTATGATAATCTTTCGTCTCTGGCGTTTCTTCCTTCTGGTTGTCCCCTTCTTACGTCCATTCTGTACCTCTCTGTCCATTCCGGTTTCCTCCTTGACCTGTCTATTTCATCTGATTCAGGCGTTCCTCCACCTGTGCCATCATCTGTTCATATTTTGCAAGTTTCTCTCTTTCCTCCTGGACCTTCGCTTCCGGCGCGCGGTTTAAGAATTTCTCATTGGAAAGCATCCCTTTAGAACGTGACAGTTCTTTGGCAAGCCGTTCTTTCTCTTTTAAGAGCCGCTCTTTTTCTTTTTCAAGGTCCACAAGGTCTTCCAGCGGCAGGTAAACCACCGCGCCAGGAATCACCACCGATACGGCATCCTCGCCGACTCCTGATTTATCCGCCTGGACCAGTATCTCACTGGCGCTGCTAAGCCGTCTATATGCGTTCTTCATAGTCTCAAACGTATTCTGCAGTCCGGCATCTTCCGTCACAATATACAGCTTGGCCTTTCTGCTGGGCGGGACGTTCATCTCCGCTCTTGTATTGCGGACTCCCTTTACCAAATCCTTAATATGCTCTACGGCTTCCTCCTCCGCAGCAAAATGGTATTCTTCGCGGTATGCCGGCCATTTGGAGAGCATAATCGTCGGCTCCTTATCCTGCAGCGTACAGAAAATCTCTTCTGTAATAAACGGCATATAGGGATGGAGCAGCTTCAATGCCTGAATCAGCACCGTCTTCAACGTCCACATCGCTAATTCTGCCGATTCCGGGTATTCCTCTTTCCTGGACATCCTGGCCTTGGCAATCTCAATGTACCAGTCACAGAATTCATCCCAGATGAAATCATAAACTTTCTGCACAGCAATTCCCAGCTCAAATTTATCCATATTCTCGGTAACGTCTTTGGCCAGCGTATTGACTTTCGAGAGAATCCACTTATCCCCTATCCTCAGCTGTTTTGGCTCTGGCTTTGTAATCTCCCCCTCATCAATATTCATCATGATGAAACGGGAAGCGTTCCATACTTTGTTGGCAAAATTCCTTGCCGACTCCACGCGATCCCAATAGAAACGCATGTCATTGCCCGGCGCATTGCCGGTAATCAGTGTTAATCTCAGGGCATCCGCACCGTATTTTTCAATAACCTCCAGGGGGTCAATGCCGTTGCCAAGCGATTTGCTCATCTTACGCCCCTGGGAATCCCTTATCAGACCGTGGAACAATACCGTCTTAAAGGGCGCCTCTCCCATCTGCTCATAGCCGGAGAAAATCATACGGATAACCCAGAAGAAAATAATATCATAACCGGTTACCAGGACGTCATTGGGATAGAAATAATCAAGGTCATCGGTTTTCTCAGGCCATCCTAATGTAGAGAACGGCCACAAAGCAGAAGAAAACCAGGTATCTAAGGTATCCTCATCCTGCGTCATATGCGTACAGCCGCATTTCGGACACTTACCAGGATTCTCCCTCGCCACCACGAATTCTCCGCAGTCTGCACAGTAATAAGCCGGAATCCGATGTCCCCACCAGAGCTGCCGGGAAATGCACCAGTCCCTGATATTGTCCGTCCAGTTAAAATATGTTTTATCCATGCGTTCCGGCAGCAGTTTAATCTCGCCGCTTTTCACCGCTTCCACTGCCGGCTTAATCAATTCATCCATCTTCACAAACCACTGCTGCTTAACCATCGGCTCCACGGTAGTGCTGCAGCGGTCATGCGTCCCTACATTGTGGGAATGGGGCGCTATTTTCACCAAAAGCCCCTGTTCCTCTAATTCCTGCACCATCAGCTTTCTCGCCTCATAGCGGTCCATGCCCTGATATTTGCCGCCATTGGCGTTGATAGTAGCGTCATCGTTTAAAATGTTAATCTCTGGTAAATTGTGGCGTTTTCCCACCTCAAAGTCATTGGGGTCATGTGCCGGGGTAATTTTTACGCAGCCCGTCCCAAATTCCTTATCCACATAATGGTCTGCCACTACCGGAATCTCGCGCCCCACCAGCGGCAGAATCAACGTCTTGCCGATTATGTCCTGATAACGCTCATCCTCAGGGTTAACGGCAACAGCTGTATCGCCAAGAAGCGTCTCCGGTCTGGTGGTGGCTATCTCCACAAATCTTCCCTCTTCACCCTTGACCGGATAATTGATATGCCAGAAAAAACCTTCCTGTTCCTCATGCTCCACCTCCGCATCTGAGATGGACGTCTTGCATACCGGACACCAGTTAACAATCCTGGAGCCTTTATAAATCAAGCCTTTTTCATACAATTTGATAAATACTTCCTGCACCGCCGCAGAACAGCCCTCATCCATCGTGAAACGTTCCCTGTCCCAATCGGCGGAGGAACCCATCTTCTTAAGCTGGCGGATAATACGTCCGCCGTACTCTTCCTTCCATTCCCATACTTTCTCCAGAAATCCTTCCCTGCCCAGGTCATTCTTATCAATGCCCTGTTCCCGCAGAGACTCAATAACCTTAACCTCGGTGGAAATAGACGCATGGTCGGTTCCTGGCTGCCACAGCGCATTATATCCCTGCATACGCTTATAACGGATGAGAATATCCTGCATCGTATTATCCAAAGCATGTCCCATATGAAGCTGCCCGGTAATATTAGGCGGAGGCATCACAATTGTAAAAGGTTTCTTACTCCTGTCCGGCTCTGCATGGAAATATTTATTTTCCTCCCACTTCCTGTAAAGTCGATCCTCGATGTCCTTGGGGTCGTACGTTTTCGCAAGTTCTTTGCTCATGATAATTTTCTCCTTATTTAAAATACCCTTTACCGGAAGCCGGTAAAGGGCGTATCTTCACGGTATGCTCGTTACTTATCTCTCCATCATAAGAGGTAAATGTAAAATTGTCAAGGGCTTCTGGTAATTATTAGTAATTATTTTGTAACATTTTGTAATATTTACGACTACAACTCTTCCTCCACCATACTCTTGCTGCTGTAGAACAAATCGTAAATACAGGGAACGACTATCAATGTCATCAACGTTCCATAAATCATACCGCCAATTGTGACAATCGCCATCGGTCTTCCCATATCAGAGCCCATATCTGAACCGAATGCCATGGTGGACATAGCAAAAATCGTTGTCAAAGCTGTCATCAGGATGGGACGAAGTCGTGTCTTGCCTGCTGTTACAATGGCTTCACGCTTTGCCACGCCCTCTTTTCTGAGCTGGTTAATATATTCCACCATCACAATACCATTGTTGACGATGATACCCACCAGCATGATAAACCCAATCATGGAAATGATGCTGAGCACATTATTCGTAATCAGCAGCGCGCCGAATCCGCCGGTCATGGCAAGCGGCACGGTAAAGAGGATGATAAAGGGTGCGCGCAATGACTGAAACTGCGCCACCATAATCAGGTATATGAATGCAATTGCCAGCAACAGCATCAATACCAACTGCTCCATGGCCTCATTGATGCTCTCATCCTCGCCGGTCATCTCCACAGAATAACCTTCCGGCAATTCGTAATCTTTGACTGCTTTCTGTACTTTATCGCCAACCAGTCCTACATTGTAACCTTTGTCAATTGCGGCCGTCACCTGCACATATCGCTCCTGACCTTCGCGTGAAATGGATGTGAGGCTCTCCAGTTCCTCAAACTCCGCCACCTGAGAGAGCTTGATTTCCTCTTCATCCCCGCTCTCCTTATCAGTATAGGTGAACGTCACATTTTTCAGGCTCTCAATCGTAGCCTCATCCTGCTCCACACTCTCCAGGTATATATCGTAATCTTTAATGTCTGTGGAAATCGTATCGTCTGCTTTATCATCTGCCATCCGCTCTCCGACAATCTGATAAATCTGCGCCACAGTCATGCCATACTTAGCAGCTTTCTCCTTATCTACGGTAATGCGGAACTCCTTTTCCGTCTCTTCCGCATTCGTGGCAACATCTGCAGTGCCCTCAACTTTGCTGACAATTTCTTTCATGTCATTTGCTATTGACTGTAATTTATCCAAATCACGTCCACGGATTTGTACGGTCAGCCCTTCACCTGCTAAAGCTCCCATATCCATCTCCGATGTGCTGACGCTGATTTCCGCTTGAGAATCTTTGGTCAGATTCTTAATCTCCTCTGCAATCTCGTCATTGCTTAACTCTTTATCTTCTTTAACGATAATATAGAGCGTAATATCATTTCCGCTGCTGCCACCCATAAGCCCGGAAGCCATACCGCTGCCTCCTGCCATGGCTCCCACGGAATCCACATCAGAAATGCCCATGATTTTCTCGGTCACTTCATCTGCCATTTCACACGCCTCTGCAAATTCTACATCTGCCGGAGGCGTAACGGTAACCGTCATCTGTGTGCTCTCCATGTCCGGCATGAATTCCGTTCCTTTGGCCAAACACCCCCAGACACTGGCAGCGAGCAGCGCTACCATCACCAGCAGCGCCAGCGGCTTAAATCTCAGCAGCTTGCCAAGGACCATGCCATAGACGTCCTGCACTTTATCAAACCACGGATGTTTGATATCCCTGGTTTTTTTCAGCAGCCTGGACCCCATCATCGGCACAAACGTCAGCGCAATCAACAAACTTGCCAACAGCGTATAGGCAATCGTCAGTCCCATATCCACAAAAAGCTGACGGGTAATTCCCTCCACGAACACAATAGGGGCAAACACGCAGACCGTGGTTAAAGTAGAGGCTGTAATCGCACCGCTCACCTGCTTTGCGCCTTCCACTGCCGCTTTCTTCGCCGACAGGCCTTCCCCTCGCATACGGTAAATATTTTCTATCACCACAATGGAATTGTCCACCAGCATACCGATTCCCAGAGCAAGTCCCGACAGGGAAATCATATTCAGCGTGACACCGCTGAAATACATAAGCACCACGGCAAAGACTACGGACACCGGGATAGAACAAGCGATAACCAAGGTAGGCTTGAGGTCTTTCAGGAAAATCAAAAGGATAATGATGGCAAGGATTGCACCGACAACCATATTATTAAGAACGGAATCTACAATCATTTCTATATAAATTCCCTGGTCCATCAAAACCGATATCTGCAAATCTTCATCACTTTTTTTGAGACTCTCAAATTTCTTATAAACACGCTTTGTCACATCGCCGGTAGAGTATCCGGTCTGCTTCTCTATGGAAAGCATGACCCCAGGCCTGCCGTTTAAGCGCGCATAAGATTCCTGTGCATTATCGTTGACAACAATGTCTGCCACATCTGACAGATGAATGGTCTCCACGCCGTCCATGCCAAGGTCCATCAACACCATATCCTTCAAGGCATCTATGCTGTCTACTGCATCCCCTACACGCACCATATAGCTTTCGCCCTCATCCATAATATACCCGGCTGGCATGGAAAAATTCTGTGCCGTGAGAATATTTGTGAGAGTTTCCATGGTCAGTATTTTATTTAAATCGGAAGCATCATAGGCCTCCTGCTTCGTGTCCTCAAATGTGTCCCTTGCCTCTTTAAGTTTCTCCTCGCCGCTGGCAAGCTGCGCAGAGGCGCTGCCCATCTCCACGGAACCGGAAATCTGGCTCTTGTTTAAGGTGGTAAGCGTATCATTGATAGTCGTCTTCCCCTCCGCCACGCTCGCTAACCCGGACTCAATGGCCGCAATGCCGCCATTAATCTGCACCAGGCCCTGCTCGGCTTTCGTAATGGATTCCGCTATGTAAGAAACCAGTTTCTTATCTGAGGCATCTGCTTTGAGGGTACTTCCCTCCTGCGCTGCAAGCTGGGATTTAATCTCGGACAGTCCCGCCTCCACCTTGGCAAGCTGGCCCTCCAGCTCGACAAGCTGCTCCTGCGCCTGTTCAAGCTGCGTCTGCATCTTGGCGATATCCGCCTGGGACAGGTTGTTCTGCAAAGGATTCATCTGGCTGGGATCCATCTGGGAAGGGTCTAGCTGTGAAAAATCCACCTGGCTGGGGTCCAGCCCCAACTGGGCTGCCATTTGCTGCAACCCTTCCATTATCTTATCAATTGCCTCCGTAAGCTGTTTTTTCGCCTGAATCAGTTCTTTGACCTGCGCCTGCAATTCCGTCAGGGAAGCAATTCCCGCCTCTGTCTGAGTCTTCGTCTCCTTTAACTCTGCAAGTTTATTATTTAAATCCGTCTCCGTCTGAAAAAGTTCAATTTTCTTATCATTCAGCTGGTTCTGGGCATCGCTTATCTGGTTTGCCATCGATTTCTGCCCGCTGTCCAGTTCATCCTTGCCGCTGCTGATTTCCTCCTCGGCATCTTCCATCTCGCTTTGTGCATCAGCAAATTTCTTATCCAGAGAAGCTTTAACTTTGTCGTTGATTTCGTCAAGCTTTTTCTGGCTGAGCGTTACCTGAACCGATTCCTCGACCAGACCTGTGCCGGTCACGGAAGCAACGCCTTCCACGCTCTCAATTTCAGGAATCAAATCTTTTTCCGTATAATCGCTGATTTCGAGATTGTCCATATCCTCGGCTTCCACTGCGGCAATCATGATTGGCAGCATATCTGGATTCAGCTTCATAATAATCGGGTTGCCCACCTCTTCCGGCCAATAACCGCTGATTTGGTCCAGGCTTTCCCGCATCTCCACTGTCACAGAATCCATATTGGCAGTCTGTTCAAATTCCAGCGCCACCATAGACATATTATTTGACGAAGTGGAACTGATATTCTTAATATTGGAAGTGCTCGCCATAGCTGCCTCAATAGGCTGCGTCACCGCGCTCTCCACCTGCTCCGGGCTGGCGCCCGCGTAAGAAGTGACCACAATCGCATACGGCAGATTCATACTGGGCAGTAAGTCTGTGCTCATCTTTGTCAGGGATACCAGGCCCAAAATCATTACAAGTACAATTCCCACAATCACGGTGTAGGGTTTCTTAACACTGAATTTTGACAGCATGTGCTTTCCTCCTGTGCATTTTCCATTTCGGCTGACGAATAAGTTTTCAGACTTCATTATAAAAAGATTTGCGCCAAAAAACAATAAAGAAAGTATAAAATTTTGCGAATGGCGTGGGCTGAACTGTTGCCAAATATAAAACAAAATGGAAAAACCGCCGCACTGGCTGTCCAGCGCAGCGGCTTCCCTGCTGTTTAATCATTTCACTTTAATGGTTACAATCTTTTTCTTCTTATTATAGGTCCTGACCGTAATCTTAGCGGTTCCCTTCTTTTTGGCCTTTACCACGCCCTTGGAATTCACGGACGCAACTTTGGGTTTGTTTGACTTAAATGTGCATTTACCCGCTGTTCCCCTGGGCAGTTTTACTTTCAGTTTCACAGTTTTGCCCTTTTTCAGGGTTTTCCTCGAAGGCGTAACCTTGACAATCTTCTTCGGCGCTTTCTTGACGGTAATCTTGTATACCTTCACCTTGCCTGCCTTGTTTGTTGCCTTAATTGTGGCTGTTCCTTTCTTTCTGGCGGTCACTTTGCCCTTCTTGCTGACAGCAGCAACCTTTTTGTTGGAGGTCGTGTAGGCATAACCCTTTGCTGCCACAGAATAAGACTCTCTCACTCCGAGGGTTACCTTTTTGGTAGAGATTACTTTCAGCTTCACAAGCCCTTTGACGGCAGCTTTCAGATTCGTATCCGCTGCATTCACCTGTGCCTGTGTTGCCTGTGGGTTTTTGGCAATCTTTTCTGCATAATCCAATGATGTTTTCAGTTTTGCAAAGCTTGCTGCCGTATAATCAGACGCTTTATATTTTTTCGCCTCTGCAATCGTCTTATTCAGGGAAGCAACGTCGACTTTCGTTTCCTCACCGCTTCCGTTTCCTCCTGTTCCCTTTTCCTGCAGATTTGCTATCGCTGTACTTAAGGCCTTGCGGGCAGCTTCCACCTGTTCTTTGGTAGCTTCCGGATCGTTCATAACTTTGCGGACGTCTTCTAATGCTTTGAGGAATGCCTCATAACTGGCGTCTGTATAGTTACCTTTTTCAATACTTTCTGCTTTCTCGATTTCTCCTGCCAGTTCCGAGACGTCAACCGCTGATTTCACGATGGTAACCGTATATTCCGCCATTGTCTCATGGTCCTGCGCTGAAGCCTGGAAAACTACTGTTGTAGTCTCGCCAGTCAAAGCAATACGCCGTGCAATAGAATCATCCACCAGTATATCATTCATAAAAATCAATCCGCTGGGCGTATTGGGAGATACCTTCATGGACACGCTCTGCGTAAGGGAATTTACTTTCAGTGTGTAGTCTTTTGTATCATCATTCAATTCCGGCAACAGTTTTCCTTTATCAAAACTCAATGCCGACAAGTTCGGATTATGGCTGTATTCCAGGGTATCCGTAGTCATAATGCCATACAGACCTCCCACATAGCTTGCGCCATTGCCCTGGAATTTCACGTTGATTACCGGAATCTTATTGCCCTTTTCATCCAGCACAAATTCTCCGGTGGAGTCCTTCTTATATTCTGGGTCACTCCAGTATTCTGCCGGAATTTCTATCGTATCTGTATAGAATACATTGGCACCGGCAGTTTCGGTGATTGACACATCCTGCAGCTTTTCTCCATTGATATAAAGTCCGAAGTTCCTGCCCTTATCGCCGGAATACCAGGTGCATTTGAGGTAATTTTTCTCCGCTGCCGGATTAATCTGCATATCATAGCTGAACCAGCCGTCTTTCTGCGCATCACGGTACAGACGCCCATTGAAGCTGCCCGTACTGGATTTCTCATACTTGAGATTCTTGGCAAATTCGGAATTGTTCTCGTCAAAATTAGTAAGGGTGTCAAGCGCCATCTCCCCCTCGCGGAGCCTTTCCTTCCTATCACGGATACGCTTCTGCCCTGCCTCTGAGCCTGGCTCTTCAAACGTCATATACAGTCCGTAACGTTCCTTGTAGCGCATAAAATGCGGAGTATAAACCAAATCCGCTGAGTCTGTATTGTTTAGCTTGAACTGTACCTGGCCGTCTTCGCTGTCTTCTATGCGCACCAGGTTTTCTTTCACATTACTCAGCCATTCGTCCACCGTCATATCCTGCACCGTAATGACGGTCTGACAGGAGCTGTCCTTTGTGCCCACACGTACAAGGATGCCGTTGGGGCTGGAAGCCTCAATATTGTTGGTTCCCAACGCTGCGCTCAAAGCAACCGGTCCATAGCGGAACGCCGCAAACGCCTGATTATCCTGGGTAGCATACGCTCTGACTTCCATGGGGAAAGTAAGTTTTATCACATCGCCGGCTTTTACATCCGCCACGGTCACATAACCGTTTTCCTCACTGCCCGCCGCAAGCTTCTCGCCATTTACAAGGATGGATGCCTCTCCCGCTACCCAGTCCGGGATACGGAATTTGAGATTGGTCCCTGCCGCAACTTCTGAACCATCCAGCGCAGCAACAGATACCGTGACCTCGTCTTCATTGGGGATGTTTGCTTCCTGCGTCAGTTTTAAATTCTGTTTCTCAAAAGCAAATGTATTGCTGAAATACATATTTACATAAACATCCGATTGCTCAGTAAAATACATGGTGTCGCCAAGCTTGGAGAAATTCTCCATGCCGGTTCCGGTACAGCACCAGAACTCATCATGCGGACGGTTAAACACTTTATTATATCCAGGCGCCATCGGCTGGAAATACATAGTTGTTCCAGTCTCCGGGTTCTGCGAAGAAAGAATGGCATTAATATAAGTATTCTCATAGTAATCCATATATTTCTTATCTTTCGTCAGCTTGTAGAGCTCCCTGGACAGTTTCAGCATATTGTAAGTGTTACAGGTCTCGCAGGTGCTTGAACCATCGTAATCGCTCTTCGTTGCATCGTAATACAGCTTATCTGCCTCATGGAAATGCTCAGACTGGCTGTTTCCTCCGGTGATATAAGTGTGATGCTCAACCACAATATCCCAGAAATTCACAGCCGCTGTCTTATATTTCTCCAAATCCGCCTGTTCTGTTTCCGTGAGCGCGTCATAATAATCCTCGTTATCCATCATCACAGTGTACCGTTTCAGCGCGCCAATCAGCTTGGGAATCGTAGTGTTTGCATGTTTGCCATTCAGCACATCCTGGTTCGCTGCCAGTGAATTAAATAATGCAACTTCATCAAAATACTCTGCCGCCGCCTTAAAATGCGTATTTCCGGTAATGTCATAGAGTTCATACAACGCCTCATTCATGCCGCCGTATTCCGTCCTCAGCATCACCTGGTTGTCTGTCAATCTGCTGCAGCGGTTAAATACATATTCGCCAAAATTTTCTGCTATGCCAAGCGCGCCTTCTGCCAGTTCCTCGTCATCTACAAACGTGTAAATGTCAATCAGGCCGGCAAGGACCTTATGCAGGTTATACCAGGGCACGATAACATTTTCATCACTGTCCCCGCTTCCATCTACCTTGTCTAAAATACTCTCCCGGAATGCGGACACGTAGCCAGCGCTCGCCGGTTTCATATCCGCATAGGCATCCTGACATTCTTTCAGCCCTTCTACGGCATCCTGGATCTGTGTCAAAAATCCTGCTTTTTCTTCCGCATTCTTTGCCCCCACATATGCCTGGGAAAGCGCTGACATGTAATGTCCGAAAGTATGTCCGCGGAAGTTCGTGCCATTGCTGCGCTCCCAGCCCTGGTATCCTTCCTCTGTGGGCGGCGTCAGCCCGGATACCCTGTAAAATTCATACAGGAACTTCTTAGACGTCATACTGAGCAGATAATCATTTTCTTTCTGTGCCGCATTCACCAGATAACTGTCTGCCAGCGTTACATTGCCAATACCGCAGTCTAAAATTCCGTCCTGATTTTTTTCTGTCTTGGCCTTTACCGTAACCGTAAATGTTCTTTCCACGGCTTCCCCTCCTGCAAAGACTGCTTTCGCAGTCAGGGTCACCAGTTTATCCGGCTGCCCAATTTCCGGGCGCGTCACCGTGCCGTCCAGGGCAACCACTGCGGAATCCGAGGTTTTCCAGGTAATCACAGAGCCGGATTCCCCCTTGCCCGCCAGGATAAGCCTGCCGGTCACAATGTCCGGGATTTTCAGTGCAGCGAGGTCATTCTGCGCCACTGCCCGCTTGTCAAAGGAAAGCCCGCTCTTCTCATATTCCTCAATTGCCTGCTCCTGATTCAAAACCTTATCATACAGGCGGTATTCGTCAAGGGACGCTTCCAGATAAGAAGCTTTATAATTGGGTCCGTTATATCCGATGGATTTCTCCATATTCTCGCATGGTCCGATGACCCCGGTGGAAGTCGCACTTAAAGGATATTTCACCGTTGTCTTCTGAGGGATTCCATTGCGGTAAATCATTGCTTCTTTCGTGTCGCTGTCATACGTCACCAGAATATGCGTCCACTCCCCTGCCGGGAAAAACTTGCTCCTATCGCCCGATACGGAAATCATATATGGCTGTTTCTCACTTGCAGCCGGTCCTACGGACAGTGACAGCGGTGTTGTATCATTTTCCGACACCAGATACCATCCGTCACTGTACCACTGCGTCTTATTCCAGGTAATTGCACGTTCCCCTTCCATCTTCTGTTCTGGATTAATCCAGAAAGAAAGGCTCAGCTTACCGGGTGAAAGTTTCCCGCTTTTACCCAGATTTAGATGAGTGCTGCCGTCCAGGGAAATGGCTTTTCCTTTCACGCCGTCCACATAAGACACTGCCTTACTTCCCTTCACTTCAAATGCATACGCTGAGGCATCCGTCAGGTTATCCTCAAACGAAAGGTTCAATACCAGCGCTTTTTCCAGCAGACTGGCGATTGCCTCTTTCAGGGATTCTTTGGCCGCATTTACTTCCTCAAGCGTAGCATCTCCATCTGCTTCTACCCGCTTCGCCGCTGACAATGCTGCCTGCAGATTGCTCCAGCTGTCTGCCGTGTATTCGCTTTCCACCTTACTCTCCGCTGCCTTGATAACTGCCGAAAGCGCAGTTCTGTCCACTCTTTTCCGGAGGTTGATTACTGCATTCTCCAATGCCTGTCTGGCGCTTGTTACCTCCGCCTGCGTGACCTCCTCATCCGCCAGAACTCTCTCCGCTTCTGTCAGGGCTGTCTGCATCAACGCCCAGCTTGCCGGCGTATACATCGCCTCCTCTTTGTCTTTAGCTTCTGCTATAGCCGTTACAAGCCTTGTCTTGTTCGGCTTCCCATCCGGGTTGCTGTTCTCCTCCAGATTGGCCAGCGCCGTCCGCAATGCCGCCCTGGCAGCATCCACCTCTTCCTGGCTGGCATTTGCATCCTTATTTACGTCAATTGCCGCCGCAAGCGCAGTCTGCATATTGCTCCAGCTCGCCGCAGTGTACATAGTCTCTTCTTCCTTCTGCGCCGACTGAATTGCCGCTATAAGCTCTTCCTTATCTGCCCTCTTTGCCAGACCATCCATTGCCGCCTCCAAATTACTTTTGGCAGTATCCACCTGCTCCTGCGTGGAGGCTTTGTTATCTATCACGCCCTGTGCAGCCGCCAATGCATCTTTCAATGCCTGAAAACTCTCTGGGGTATAGGTCTCCTCCGCAAACTCTGCGGCAGCTTCCATGGCTTTCTTCAATCCACTTAAATCTGCTTTTTTCGCCCTCACCGTCACCTGGAAATTCTTGGTCGCCGGTGTACCGCCGGCAAAGACTGCCTTGGCGGTCAATGTCACAACCTTATCCTCTTCTCCATATCCAGGAGCGGTTACTGTGCAGTTTAATCCATCTATGGCAATGGCTGCATCCTCTGATTCCCAGGTAATCACCGAGCCGGATGCCCCTTCTCCCACAAGCTTCATGCCATCCGTTGCCACTTCCTGGACTTCCAGCGCATTGACATCGCTCTGTGCCACTTCCTGTTTGTCAAACGTGCGCCCGCTGCCCTCCTCGTAGGCGCCGATTACCTCCTCCAAGGTAAGCTCCGCATCATAGAGCTGATATGCATCCAATGCTGCATTCAATTTGCCTCCATACCCATGTTCGGAACCATTACAGCCGATAACTTTCACCTGATTGTTTGTGCCGATTACTCCGCTGGCTGTGTCGCTCAGCGGATATTTCACCGTTGTCTTCTGCGGGATTCCGTTGCGGTAAAACATGGCTTTCTTCGTCTTGCTGTTATAAGTCGCCACCACATGCGTCCACTCACCAGTCGGGAAAAAGTCTTTTGCCGTACCGTTTACCTGAATAAAATATGGCTGGCTGCTGCCAGGTCCTACAGACAGTCCAAGCGGCGCGTTCTCATTCGTATTGAGATACCAGCCGTCACCCGTATACTTACCTTTACTCCAGGCAATAATCTGCTCCCCGCTTATATCTGCATTGGGCTTTAACCAAAAGGAAAGACTCAATATTTCAGGGGTTAACTTGTTGCTGGTCCCAAGATTCAGATATGCGCTTCCGTCCAAGGAAGCTGCCTTACCTTTTCCATCCACGCCAGCCACGTAAGACACCTTCCCGACATTTTCCACCTTCCTGTTATAAATAGAAGAATCTGCAAGATTCTGCCCATCAAATCCAAGGTCCAGCAAGAGGGATGTATTCTCCCCCGCCGTGATGGCTTTAACGGTTACCATAAAGTCCTTGGCGGCAGGCGTCCCATTCAGATAGGAAGCCGTTGCCGTCAATGTTACCTTGGCGTCTGCTGCGCCAAGTTGCGGACGTTCCAACACCTCCCCGGCATCAGAAAGATATTTTGAAGCGTTGGCGCTCCAGGTAATCTCAGAGCCCATATCTCCTTTTTCCGGAAGTGCGATTCCGGTAATCAGAGATTCCGTTGTATCAATAGCCAGCGCATCCAAATCCATCTGCGCCGCTGCCTGTTTGTCAAAGGTTTTCCCGCTCTTATTATAAAGCGCAATCACTTCTTCCGCATCAAGTACCCTGTCATAAAGGCAGTATTCATCCAAGGCAGCATTTAACTTTCCTCCATGCCCATGCACCTCTCCATTGCTTCCGATTACGCTGATATTATTGTTCGTACCAATAACCCCGCTGGCTGTGTCGCTCAGCGGATATTTCACCGTTGCCTTCTGTGGGATTCCGTTCCGGTAAAAACGCGCTTCCTTCGTGTCGCTGTCATACGTCACGACAACATGGATCCACTCACCAGTCGGGAAAAATTCATTTGATCCTTTATCCACCTGGATAAAATAGGGCTGATCCTCGGCATGTGCAGTTGCCGGCCCCACAGACAACCCTAGCGCGGCATTATCCGTCACATTCAGATACCAGCCATCACTGTTATAACTTCCCTTATTCCAGGAAATTATCTGTTCTCCAGACAAAGCGGCATTCGGCTTCATCCAGAAGGATAACGTCAGCTTACCCGGTGTCAGCGCTTCATCTTTCCCCAAATTCAGATAAGTATTCCCATTGAAGGAAAATGCCCTTCCATTGCTGCCCTCGCCATCTGCGTAAGAGACAGTTCCGACTGCCGCTGCCGTCCTGCCATAGACTGAGGTATCGGTCAGCGTATCGTCATTAAACCCAAGTTCCAGCAGCAGGGAGGGGTCCTCGTCCTCACTGATTGCCTTTACTGTCACCTTAAAATCTTTGGTTAACGGCGTCTCCCCGGCGTAGCTGACAGATGCCGTCATCGTCACTTCCGCATCGGCTGTCCCCTGCTGCGGACGCTTTAACAGCTTTCCATCGTCCGCAAGGTATTCTGAACCGTTGGCGCTCCAGGAAATGGTACAGCCTTCTTCTCCTTTCACTGGAAGCTTCAAGTCTTTCACCGTACTGGCAGAAATGTTTATGGCATTTAAGTCTTTCTGCACAGCAGCAGACACATCTGCCGTATCATCCCATGCTCCGCCGCCCTGCTTATAAATCTCTATGATAGATTTTGCACTCAATACCGTATCATAGAGGCAGTATTCATCCAATGCCGCATTTAACGATGGCGTCGCATAAGCTTCACCATTCCAGCCGATGGATTTCTGTATTGTTGGGCATGGATTTATTACTCCTCCGTTCGCATTGCCTCCCATCGTGACTAGCTGCTGAATACCGTTCCGGTAAACCAAAGCTTTCTTCGTATCGCTGTCGTAGGTTACCGCCAAATGCGTCCACTCCCCTGTTGGGAATAATGCATTGACATCCCCTGCCACCATGGCTTGATAATCCCCTCCTACACAGAGCACAATTGCTCCTGTATTCGCGTTCAAGGACAGATACCAGCCATCCTGATCCCAATTCCATTTATTCCAGGTGATAACCTGTTCCCCTGTTATATCTGCGTTGGGCTTTATCCACAGGGAAAGCGTCAGTTTACCCGGTGAAAGAGCCTCATCCTTCCCCAGGTCCAGATATGTGCTTCCGTCAAAAGAAAGGGCTTTCCCGCCATTCCTTCCGTCCACATAAGACATTGACCCGCTTACGTCTTCCCCAGCCTTTTTCTTAGCTGTCACCTGGGTATTGCTGGCAGACGTGTCCGCCAGATTATCCTCAAATTTCAGCTCAAGCACAGGAGCTTCCGTCACGGCCCTCGGCGAAGCTTCCGTCTGCGGACCCTCGGCATGAAGCTGAGGCATTGGCAGCCCTGTCACTGCAACCGCGGCAGCAAGCAATGCTGCCAGAATCTTTTTTGTTCTCTTCATCACTTCTTCTCCTCTCCTTCATAAATTGTTACATATAATAATTTTATCATATAGAAATTGCAATTAACAAGCAAATTCGATAAAAAAATGTGCATTTTCGAGCATATTTTTCACGACATTACCAATGCCCGTCATCGCCTTTCCAAATTAATCTGTACAAAAACACCATTCCCACTGCCATTTCCGCCATATCCATAAAATCCCAAAAGTACTTTTATACTATTTGCATAGTAAGCCGCTGCGGAAAGTGTATTTATATAAATTTTTAGGCTGAACTGCAACAAACATGGAAGAATCTGGTAAAAATTAGTTGAAAAATATCTCAAAAGTGGTACATTATATTTAGAGAAGTACCAAAAATAATTTATATGCTGATGACAGAGTCAGATAGATTTAAGGAGGATTTACAATATGAGCAGGAACATGCACGGTTTTGGCGCAATGATTAAGAAACTGAAACAAAACCCCAAAAGAATTGTCTTCACGGAGGGCAGCGACCCACGTATCTTAGAGGCTGCTTCCCGGCTCCTGGCTTCAAACTTCCTGACGCCGCTTTTAGTAGGCACCCGAGAGGAAGTAGAAGAAGCTGCTGAGGAGTATGGTTACAATATCCGCGGGGCTCAGATTATTGACCCGGCGAACTTTGAAAAGATTGACGAGATGGTAGCAATGCTCTGCGAACTTAGAAAGAGCAAGAACCTGCAGCCGGAAAGAGCGCGTGAGGTTTTGCTGCAGGGCAATTATTTCGGCACAATGCTGGTGAAAATGGGATATGCCGATTCCCTCTTAGGCGGCGCAACTTACACAACAGCTGACACTATCCGCCCGGCGCTGCAGTTAATCAAAGCAAAACCGGGACACAATATCGTCTCATCCTGCTTTATTCTGGTACGTCCTTCCGCTACCGGTGAAAACGAAGTGCTGGCAATGGCGGACTGTGCCATCAATATCAAGCCGAACGAAGACGAACTTGCCGAGATTGCCATTGAAGCTGCCAAATGCGGACAACTCTTCGGCATCGACCCTAAGGTAGCATTCCTCAGCTATTCTACGCTCGGTTCCGGCGCCGGCGAAGATGTAGACAAAATGCACAATGCCGCTATCAAAGCGAAAGCATTGAACCCCAATCTCCCTATTTCCGGGGAGATGCAGTTTGACGCAGCCGTTTCTCCACGCGTCGCACGCACCAAATGCCCGGACGATCCGGTTGCCGGACATGCTAATGTATTTATTTTCCCGGATATCAATGCCGGAAACATTGGCTACAAGATTGCACAGCGTATGGGTAACTTTGAAGCTTACGGTCCCATCCTCTTAGGACTGAATTCCCCAATTAACGATTTGTCCAGAGGCTGCAATGCCGATGAAGTATACTCCATGGCAATCATAACTGCTGCATTAGTAGACGAAGAACTTGAATAATTTTTATAAAGATAACCCCGGCTGTCCATCAACAGCCGGGGCTTTTTACATATCTTATATTCTGTTTTAACTTCTGAAAATCACTGCATCCGGAATGATGCCACAATTTCCTTAAGCTTCTCAATATTCTGTTGGTTATGTTCAATCAGGTCGCTGTTGGTTCCCACAACACCTGACATTTCCTGCGTCTTGCCTGCAATTTCCGTGATGCCCTCTGCGGCTTCCATGGTGGTATGGCTCACACGTTCCACAGCATCTGCCATATCCACAATGGCATTGAGCAAGGTCTCAATCTGACTATTGATGTCGCCCATATTGTCTTCCACTCCGGCCGCATCGATACTGTACTGTTCTGCAACCTCCATGAAATCTCCGTAATCCCTAAGCACTGTATCTTCCAGAAATTCCATACTCTCATCCAGACAGGTTGTCATGTTGCTCACCGCATGGTTGACTTCTGCAATAATTCCATTGATATCCCCAACGGCAGCCGATGTCTGGTCGGCTAAAGCGCCGATTTCTCCTGCCACCACAGCAAAGCCTCTTCCCGCTTCGCCAGCCCGTGCAGCTTCAATGGAGGCATTGAGAGCAAGCAGATTGGTCTGGGAAGAAATATCCAAAATCGACTGAGTTAGCTCATTGATATGGGATACAGCTTTTGCCTGTTCCATCGCTTCCTTTGTCTTCTCCTGCACACTGGCGTACATCTCCTGCGTACGCTCACTGGCATCCCTGGTGCTCCCTTTCAGTTTCTCCGCCCTGCCGCGGATTTCTACAGAATCATTCATGCCCGCATCCGAACGCCCGCGGATTGCCTCAGCCCTGTCGCGGATATTGGCAATCGTACCGTTAACCATATCCATGGCATCTGCCGTCTCCTGCATAGCTGCCGCCAATTCCTGCGTTGTCGCTGAGTTGTCTTCACTCATATTGTTAACTTTCTCTGTAGTCTCAGCCAGCTGCTCCATACTGGACGCCATGTCTGTATACGCCTGCCGGATACTCTCGACCATGCCCCGCAGGCTGTCCCGCATATCATGAAGAGAATGCGCCATGCTTGCGGTCTCATCTTTCTTCTTATACAAACTCTCGCTGGACGCATAATGGGTAAAATTAAACTTCGCGGTCTCACCCACTATGCTGTTAATCTGACGAATTGGTCTTGTCAGGGAAATACTGAGCACAAATCCAACAAACGCTGCCACCAGCAGCGCTGCCGCAGCCCCAATCAAAATCAGCATCTGCATGGTCTTTGCCTGTCCCGAAAACTCTGCCGCCGGCGCCGTCAGGATAAACCGCATCCCATTAACCAGAGTTATGTAGCACATATTTTTCTTAACCCCATTCCAGGTGTACTGCTGAATGACCTTCTCCTGGTCCGGCAGCGCGAGGTTTGCCGCAACTGCTTCAAGTCCTGCCTCCGCCATGCTGCTTCCATTCTCAAGCTCTTTGTGGTGCATAATAACACCCTGTTCATTTGCCAGAAATGCGTAACCGCTTTGGAAAACGCTGCATGACTCCAGCACCTGCGTAAATGCGCTGAAATCAATATCCATGCCGATAATGCCCACAGATTCCCCATCCACAAAGATTGGAATGACATAGGAAATCATATATACATTGATGTTGGAATTAAGATAAGGCTCCATCCATGTAGGCTGCTGATTCTGTACCGGAATGTAATACCAGCCCACATGTTCTAAATCATCCGGTTCATACATGGAGAAATCTGTCGGCTCTATTTCCTGAAATTCACTGTCCGCAGAATCCCTGGTATAGAAAGCGCCGCTGGTAGGCTCTGTAAATTCTGGATTATAACGAATATAAACACTCATAGCCCCCTGTGTATGTACTGCAGTCTGTTCTAACATGGGCGCAATTCTCTGTGTATATGCCTCCACGTATTTGGCATCCGTTTTGAACTGCCCAAAATCCTCAAGTTCTGAAACGGCAAGGTCATTTAAGGTATCCACCGACTGCGCCACCTGCTCCATCATGCCGTCAAGCTGCTGGCTTTGATTTTCACAAACCAGTTCCATCTTATCCCGGGAATTCTCTTCCACCGCCCTGGAACTCTCAACTATGCTGATACTGCCGCAAATCACTGTGGAAATCAAAGAACACATTAAAACTACCAATACAATTTTGGTTTTGATGCTTCTCATAGAAATCCCCTTTCCTGATATTTTCATAATTATTACGATTTTATCATGTTTGATAAGAAAAATCTACTATACCTGACACTTTTTTCACTTTCCCACATATCCTAGTAAAAAAGAAATTCGTGATTTCATGGAAATATATGTGGTTCAGCCTGGAGACAGCGTAGACACAATCGCAGCTTCCCAAAACGTTTCCGCACAGACAATCATATACGACAACCAACTAGTATACCCATATGCACTGGCTGTAGGGCAGGCGCTGCTTCTATCAGAACTCCCCGACTCCGTCAATGATTATGGAGGCGCAGGTACAGATGCCTCTGGCGCTGCAAAATATCCAGCCTACGCAGGTGGTTACGCTTACCCTTTTATCAGCCGCTGGGTACTTGAGCAGACGCTGCCTTTTCTATCCGACCTTTTTATCTTTTCATACGGATTTACAACGGCGGGAGAACTGGTTCCCCCGCAATTAGACGACACCTTTATGATTACCGCGGCAAAAAACTACGGTGTAGCTCCCATCCTCACCCTGACGCCTTTCGGCCCAGACGGACGGTTCAGCAACTATCTGATTTCCCAGATAGTCAATAATGAAACTGCCAAGGCAACGCTGATTGCAAATATCAGCGCGCAGATTCAGGAACGAGGTTTTGAAGGCGTGGATGTTGACTTTGAATTTATTCTGCCCGAAGATAAGTTTGCTTTCGCCGAATTCGTCCGCGACATACGCACTGCCGTAAATGCGCTGGGTTATCCGGTCTCTGTGGCGTTAGCGCCCAAAACTTCCGATACGCAGACCGGGCTTCTGTACGAAGGAAAAGATTATGGGCTGCTGGGCGAGGCTGCAGACTACGTGCTTTTGATGACATATGAATGGGGATACACTTACGGTCCCGCAATGGCGGTCGCCCCCATCAATAAAGTCCGACAGGTTGTGGAATATGCCCTGACCAAAATTCCTTCCGGGAAAATAAATCTGGGCATCCCCAATTACGGCTATGACTGGACGCTTCCCTATATAAAAGACGCTTCCAAAGCGACCACAATCGGCAATATCGAAGCAGTACAGATTGCCATCGCCAGGGGCGCTGATATCCACTTTGATGAGACCGCGCAGTCCCCCTATTTCAATTATGTGCTGGATAACGCCACGCACGAAGTCTGGTTTGAAGATGTACGCAGCCTCTCTGCAAAATTCGACCTTGTAAAAGAATACCAGCTGCGCGGCATGAGCTACTGGCAGATTATGCAGCTCTTCCGGGCAAACTGGCTGCTGCTTGACAACACTTTTGTGATACAATAACCGCTGCCCATTGGCACATTTATGTTATGATGAAAAAGCCATATTTTACTGCAGCGGCTGATTTAACGCTTCTGTGCCCGCCACCACAAACTTACCGTCCCGGATGATATCTTCCCGGCTTCCATCCTGCAAAATAACAGTAATCCCGTCCAATTCATCATAAGGAATAGTGATATCCGTATGGCAGTTGTAATATGCCTTGCGGGTATCCTCTTTCCTGAGAAGAGATATCTCATTGTCCCGCGCCGCAATCTCCTTGCCGTCCGGGTTAAAGACAGGCGTGTCCTCAGCCCGGCTGTAGCAGGTATCTCCCACTGCAAAATGCGGCCCCGTCTTCTCGGCAATCAGTATGGGCAGCTTATCCTGAATTTGATAGTCGACGCCCATCCGGTAAGCCGTGGTATTGGTGCCGATTGCAAACTCTCCCAATGGCAGCGTATCATGATGCTTCAATAGATTTTCTTTGAGGAACTTCTGGTTTTCCTGCTCCGAAGCAAAATTTTTACAGGAATACCCACATACCATGCCATCTTCAAAATCAAGTTCTAAATCCAGGTATTTCATGCCGTTTAAAAATACCTGCGTCACGTGAAGATGTCCTTTGGTTCCCTTTAGCAGCGGTGAAGTAAACACTTCTCCCACTGGAATATTGACATCCGCCACACAGTTTTCAAAATTGGTCTGTTTCGCCGGATTTTCCAACGTATGCAGAGCTACCATTAAATCCGTGGTATTCCTACCTTTTCCGGTAACATGCACAAAGACCCCCTTATCGAGGACATCAATCAATTTTTGCTGCATGGTCTGGTACAATTTATAATCCAAGGTATTAACTTCTACCGTCCTGGCAAATATCTCCTCAAAATCCTCTCCAATCTCCGGGATAGGATAGGAGATAATCGTAAAGCTCCGCTCCTCGCCTTTGATATATTCATTCGTAATCTCCATAGACTGCCCCGCCAGATAGACATTGAGCTTCTGCTGCCTGCTGTCCAATTGATACGCCTGAGCACACGAGGCAGGTGCAAAACCTTCCTCGCCAAACGTCTCCACCACCGCCGGACCGGCATAGAACGCCGCAGCCTCTTTCCTTTCCTCATAGGCCGCTTTTAAAGCTTCCAAACGCCGCTCTGCAAATGCCTTGTCAAAGTAAGCCGCTTTGTCTGATTTATGGTCGTAGTCGTACTGACGGTTGGGAGACGTCCCGCTCACAGAAGGACCGGCATTTCCCCTGCCGGAAAAAGATGTCTCACCGTTGCGGGAGACCACAGGCTGCAGTCCCATTTTCCGAAAATTATTTACCGCCGCGCGCATCATCCGTTCAAAGCCAATCGGATAGCGCAAGTCCACATATTTCTTCTTCGATAAATCTTTCCCGGTAACTGCAAAGCCAATGCGGTAACCTTCCGTATAAGTATCCGCCATCGCCTGAATCTCTTCCTCCGCCTTGCCGTTTAAAAATGCTGCAACCTGAATTTCGTTGTCAGAAATGTATGCGCCGTAACGATACAGATAGCGCAAATCAGACAAATCGCTGTCCATAACAGCCTGCACATGGAAATCCAGTTCCGGATCGGTCTGAGACTGTACGCTGGTTTGCATAAACACTTCACTGTAATCATGGTAAAACCAGTAAATCACCTGCTGAATTTCTTTTTCCTGCGGCTGCTCCTCCTGCTCAAAGCAGTTGTAAATTTCAATCAACAGTTCCCCAAAAATTGTCAGCTCATAATTTCTGCCCTCAAACGCATAAGGTATCAGCGAACGGATATCCGCATAGAGCATACCAAGCAGCCTTCCAAACCCTTTCCCCAGCTGCTCAGCGGCATATGCAGGATTACCAAAACTTTGCGCATAATGTTCCGGCAATATGTCCTCATAGAGCATCCGGTTCAAAGATTTAAGTTCCTCCAGGCTTTTATTGGCAAAAAATTCCGGCAGGCCGTCCTGCAAATCTCTGCCTTGCAAGATACCTGCATAAATTTCCTCTTCCAGAAGGCAGAGCCTGCGCAAAAAAGCAGCGGTATGCCGGAAGTACCCTCGCCAGCGAACCGCCACTGTCTCCTCTTTCTCTATCTGCTGCAAACGCTCCTCAACCAAAGAAAAACGCTCTTCCACTTCCTCACGATATGAACGCCAAAATTCCTGATATCCCATACATTGACCTCACTTCCTGATATAATTTATCCTACATTAATAAAATACCAACCTATCTACGGCTTCCTGTTCGCTTTAATAAAATCCCAGTACATAAACAGCCACCCAGCCTGCCAACGCCAGCCCGGAGCAGACGCTTCCCAGAACCGGAAACAGCTTATAGCTGTCCTCTCCCAGACTGACGAAGCCTATCAACAGGGACGCAAACGATACCATCAACGCAAACAGACCTGCGCTGCCGATATATGGGCTGGCGTTCCCTCCGCTCTGAATAGAAATCCCAATCATTATGATACCCGCCAGCAGGGAAAGCGCTGCCAGCAGCAGCGATATTTTCCCTCGCTTAGAATGTTTCTTATCTCCAAATTTATATGCGTTCTTTCTCTTTCGTCTCATACGCCCTCCTTATCCGGTTCATCCACAGAAATATCAAACACCCCAACGCACCGCCGAAGGTATTCAAGAGAAGGTCATCCACATCAAAACTTCCCACTTTAGACACCAGCTGTATAGTCTCTACTGCAAGGCTCAGTTCAAAGCTGAAAAATGTTGTACGCAGCAAAGATCTGCATTTGATATGCAAAATTGGCAAGAAGAAACCAAAGGGAATGAATGCGACTGCATTCCCCACAAGATTCAACAGCACGGCCTGCATTCCAAGCACATGGCGATATTTGATAAAACGTCCGATTTCCCTGAACAACTCCAGATTATAATGATAGGACCTGCTCTCAAAAGTACGTCCCATACTCTCTGCAAAAAACAAAAAATATGTTAAGAAAATAATATACACTCCGAACATGACTTTGCTGCATATTCGGAGTATTTTTCTGTAATCTCTCTTCAATTTCCCAACCTTTAAAATATGATATCTGATTTCCTTCTCAACATGGTAGCTCCATTTATAATCGCAAGTATTCCGCAGACAACGCCGCATACCAGCACGATAACGCCGATTGCAATGTTTCCGGCCCCTGCAACAGTCATGGCCTTATACGTCTTTTCATTCATAGTCCTCTCCTACCTCACTCCATATTGGGCATAATAATTATCAATGGCCGCCTTCATTTCATCATTAATATATATATTTCCTTTATAAGGTTTATTATACAAATATTCTACCACATCTTCCATCGTCACAATCGCATTTGTTGCAAAACCATACAAATCTCTGATTTCCTCTAATGCGCTCTTCTCACCCTTGCCACGCTCCATGCGGTTTAAGGACACGATAAGACCTGCTATCTCAATCTCTGCCTGGGCACGGATAATGGGAACCGTCTCTTCCATAGACTTGCCGGAGGTGGTCACATCCTCAATAATCACTACCTTATCGCCGTCTTTCAGCTTGCTTCCCAGCAGGATACCAGTATCTCCATGGTCTTTGACCTCTTTGCGGTTGGAACAATATCGGATTTCCCTGCCATAGAGCCTGCTGTATGCCATCGTAGTGGCTACGCTCAAAGGAATGCCCTTATACGCAGGCCCAAACAGAACATCAAAATCATCCCCATAGTGCGCATGGATTGCCTGCGCGTAATACTCTCCCAGCTTGTTTAGCTGTTCTCCAGTCACATATGCCCCTGCGTTCATGAAGAACGGTGACTTCCTTCCGCTCTTTAACACAAATTCGCCAAATTTCAACACCTGGCAGTCTACCATAAATTCAATAAATTCCTGTTTGTAGCTATCCATAAATTATAATTCTCCTTAATTCTAAATCTTTCGCGGTAATCGTTGGTAAATATAACTCTATAATTTATCCTCATTACATACTTACTGATAAACCTATTATACTGAAAAGCCTTTGTGGTGTAAAGCCTTTCTTCAATTATCACACGGAAATCACCGATGGAGGCGCTTAGAAATTATTCCCCTTTACGCTTGCCAGTTCACATATGCCTCAACAGAAAAGGGGTGTCCCCAAAGCCATAGCGCTCCAGACGCCATATCGGAAAATGATTGTTTATTGGAAGGGATTGTTTATTTTCCGATAGGAGTTTGGGGAGCTACGACTTTGGGGACACCCCGGTTTACTTACTGTTGATTAAATTTTAAAATTTTTTGTTTTTGCTTTTTTCAAAAGCTTCTTATAGTATGCCTTCTTAGACTTCTTCACGGTAAATTTGGCATTTTTCTTAATACCCTTAAAGGCATTCTTGCCAATGCTCTTAATTGCCGTGCCGCTGAACTTAATCTTTGCCAGCTGCTTATCGCCTTCAAATGCACTTGCACCGATGCTCTTTACATTCTTGCCGATTGTAACGCTCTTAAGCTTCGCCTGCTTGCGGAACGCTTTCTTGCCGACTGATGTCACCTTGAAGGTCATTCCGTTATATTTTACCGTAGCCGGTACGTTCAGGGTAGTAAGCTTCTTCTTAGCTGCACCGGTCAACGCTACCTCTTTCACAGATGCAGTGCACTTGGTAATCTTGTATTTCAGGTTCTTGCTTGTAAAGTTCTTCGGCATGGTAAAGGTTGCTTTCTTATTGATATTCTTGAATGCGTCCTTACCGATTGTCTTCACTGCTGTTCCCTGGAATGTAATCTTCTTGAGATTCTTCGCATTGAGGAATGCTTTGGCGCCGATTGCAGTAACATTCTTGCCAATCGTAACGCTGGTAAGGCTCTTCTGGTTCGCAAATGCAGAATCACCAATTGCCGTAACCTTAAATGTTTCTTTTCTGTATACCAGAGTATCTGGTATCACAATACTTGTAAGCTGTTTATTAGCTCCGGTTACTGTAACGCTCTTATTTGTTGCGCTGTAAGCCGTTACCTTGTAAGTAAGACCGCTGGTTTCTGTAAATGCCTGGTTCAGACCCGGTTTCTCTTCAGCAGGCTTATCCCCTGGTTTATTTCCTGGTTTATCTCCTGGATTTTCACCCGGTTTCTCTGCTTCTGCAATTGCTGCTGCCAGTTTATCCAACGCTGCCTGGATTTCAGCTTCACTTGCATCCGCCTTGTTCAATACTGCCTCTACTTCCTCAATAACTGTCTGCAAAGCTGCTTTCTTTTCTGCGCTGAGGTTAGCCAGCATAGCCTTAGCTGCTGTAATCTTCTCTCTCAGCTGGTCCTTCACTGGTTTCTCAACCGGCGGCTCCTCTCCACCTGGATTGCCCGCCTCTTCAATTGCTGTGTTCAGTTTCTCTAATGCTGCTGTAATTTCTGCCTCGCTCGCATCCGCCTTGTTCAATACCGCCTCTACTTCTTCGATCACTGCCTGTAAGGCCGCTTTCTTATCTGCACTGAGACCTTCCAACATAGCCTTGGCTATAGCAAGACGTTCACTCAATTCTTCTTTGGGCGTAGCCTTTTCTGCGTTCTCAATAGCTGTGTTCAGTTTCTCTAATGCTGCTGTAATTTCTGCCTCGCTCGCATCCGCCT
>CAJUHY010000007.1:0-32957 GCA_910585895.1 uncultured Lachnospiraceae bacterium | reverse complement strand
TGTTCAATACCGCCTCTACTTCTTCGATGACCGCCTGTAAGGCCGCTTTCTTATCTGCACCTAAGGTTTCCAGTACGTCCTTAGCTGTAACAAGTTTCTCTGCCAGCTGTTCTTTCACAGTCTTATCGCCTTCACTGGGAGCATTGCCGCCTTCTTCGGTGAACTGGAAGTAGTCCACGTTCATGATGCTGTCATCTTTCAGCAATTGCTTTGAGGAGTTAATGACTGCCTGTAACAATTGTTTCTGTGCAGCAGGTAAGGATGCAAGTTCCGTCAACTGCTCTGCATATTTAATCCTGTACTTTAATTTCTCTTTTAACAGTTTATCGGTTGCCTTATACTGGTCTGCTGTATCAATCGCTGTATTCAAGGTTGCAATTGCTGCCGAAACCTGTTCATCTGTAGCGCTGGAATCATTTACAACTGCCTGCGCTTCGTTCACCTTGGCATCCAAAGCAGCTTTCTTGTCTCCTTCATTCCATGCAAAGCCGGAACTTACATTATGCCCCTTTGTAATCTGCCGCTGCAGCTGCTCCTTTAACGGAAGGCTGGATTCTGCCGCCTTAACTGCTGTCCATAAATCTTTCAGCTGATTCTGGTAAATCTCTGTCGTTGCGCCTGTCTTCTTCTCATGGAACACAAGGAAAATATTCTGTGTGCCTGTAACCTTCTCAATCTCACCGGTTACCAGCTGATAGGAGTGGTTGCTTCCAGTCGACGGAATTTCGATTTCGCCAATCTTTTTGCCCTCAGGATAACCTATGCGGACTTCGATGGTGCCGCCATCTTTTGAACCTGCTGCCACAGTAATCTTATCTGCGCCCTTGCTGCCAAAGTCTAACTGAGATACAGAAGTCCAATCGCCCTCCTGAAGGTCTGTCAATACCATATTGTAATCGGTAAACAAGTTGCCGGGCCGACCAGTGTCAGCTGCTTTCACACCTGCATTCCAGGCAATCGTCTCCGCCTCAATCCGCTGATACGGATCCATGGTTGTCAGCTGCGGGATGCCTTCGTAAGTACCCTTAATTTGCTTGATTTTGCCATCTTCATCTAATGCAATCTCATCAATATGTGTAGAACGGTATCCGCGCTCCACGCCCAAAGCTTTCGACACAGTCTGCGCATGATAAATGAAATAACTCTTGTTATTAAATACAAATGTTGCATGGTGGTTGTTTCCGCCTACGCCAAACCACATCTGCGGGTTGGAGAAAATCTCTCCCTGATAAGTAAACGGTCCCATCGGATTCTTGGACGTCATATAACAGATGGTTCCCATTCCCGGATATCCCTCTACCGTTGTAGCTTCAAAGTTGGAGCAATAGGAGTAATAATAAGTATCGCCGAATTTAAATATTCCGCTGTCCTCAAACATACATGGAGCGTCAATCTCCACTGCCTCTCCATCAATGCTTATCATATCAGTGCCCAATTTGGCAACCCTTGCCGTCTTGGGATTATCGTGCTGATTGCCCGGAATACCGCCGCCGAAATATATGTACGCGCTGCCATTGTCGTCTACCAGCACTGCCGGGTCAAAGCACCATTCCACACCCGTGCATCCTGGCGTCTGTTTTGTAATTAATGCTGCACCTATAGGGTCTGTCCATGGTCCTAATGGAGTATCCGCTGTCAGGACGCCGATACCGGAAGCATCATTTGCAAAATAGAGGAAGAATTTATCTTTTCCATCTATTACCTTATGTGCAATTGCCGGCGCCCAGGAATGGCTTGCCCACATTGCCGGACCTTTGCCGCCGTTACGACCTGCCACTTCAATCTCACCGTGGTCTGTCCAGTTCATCAAATCTGCTGAGGATACTACCCTCAGGCTGGTAATGTAACCAAAATTGTTGGAAAATGGGTTATCCTTATCAGAGAACTCATAATCGTCTGCCGTCATGTACACATAGATTCTGCCATTGTATTCAATCGCATAGGGGTCTGCCCCAAATTCATTGGTAGTAATCGGGTTTCCGTAACCGAACTTCTTTGCCAACGCCTGTGTGTTGTCTTTATATTTTAAGATTGTCACATCGTCCACATAGAAATCCATCAAATCATTGGCTGCATTGGGAGTTTCCACCGCAGGCGTCTCCACAACCAGGATATTAGAAGCGGTATCCATATCATACGGCATACCCCAATCTCCCTCAATCTTGGTCCATTCACCCTTTTTCACTGCCCCTGTTGCCAACACGGAACTTTCCGCTCCAGTATGCAGCGTCAGGTTGAAGTCCTTGGTATCTGGCCCTTCTGTATATTTTACCCACGCAGAAGCAGTGTAATAACTGCCCGGCGTCAGTTTCTTGGTCATATCCTGTGCAGGTCCGTTCGTACATTTCGTACGATTTGAGACTTTCACACTCTTGCTTCCAGAATAATATTCATCAGTTGCCACTGCAAGGATATCTGTCTCTCCCTGCTCATATCCGGTCCATTTCTCCAAATCCCTTTCAAAAGAACCGTTCCTGACAATATTCTCGGAAGGCATTGTCAGTGATACATCATCAAGATAGAATACGGCCGGTGCACCCGCTTCGACTGTCTTGCCCCAGCTCCAATACACCTCCATTACATCTGTATCGGGGTCATAATCTGCCATACTAATCTCGCCGGTAATTTTCGACCATCCGTCGCTGTTTACCTCTACCGGTCCGCCGAAACCAATGTAGGAAGCGTCAGTTTCGCCTTTTTTCTTACCCTTGATGGTTGCTGACAAATTACCGCTGCCGCTTTCCGTCTTCGCCCAGGCAGTTAACGTATACTTCTTGTCAGCTACCAGTTTTCCTTCCGCCAGCAAGTCGAACAATTCATATTTTGCGCCTTCCCAACTTTCTGTATAGTCTGACACTTTGAGGCTGGCATTCCCTTCATGGGCTACGCCTTCTGCACGTGCAACCTTGGTCTTGCCCATTCCTTTCCAGTTCGTATCAATCGGGGCTCTCTCAAAAGAACCATTGGAGAGCAAAGCTTCTGCTTCCGGTTCTTCTGGCTCCTCGCCTTTATTATAAGTAATAGAAATATCATCTAAATAATAATCCATCAAATGCTTTGCCTGGTCTACTGCTGAAACTTCTTTTCCCTCTTCCGGAACAAAATAGTCTGCTCCAGCAATAAAGAACTTATTTATATCCGTACCAAATGGATGCTCCTCGCTTGTATCTGTCGGTGTATAAGTAATGGAAAACTCTTTCCAACCACTTGCCAATGTTGTAATAGACTCTTCCACTTTCTGGCGGCACAGCCAATACTGCCCATCACTACTGCTACGGTTCTCAAACCATGCCTCAAATTTTTTAGCAGCTGGAGTTCCTGCATATTTTATTTTGCCTGATATGGTATATGTCACACCTTTTTTCAACTTTCCAGCAAGGTCGTACATGGCACTGGACATGGAGTTTTTCCTATTTTTTACACATAGTACATGATTCTCTTGACCATCGTCCTGCGTCACTACAACTTCAATCTCTCCTCCTTCAAATCCTACCCATCCCTCAGATCCATTTTCAAAGTCTCCATTGGGTATGAGTTCAACCGTTTCCGTTTTGGACGCATCCGCCCCTTCCCCGGCTGCTTGTGTGTCGACCGGAAGCATAGTCAGTGACATTGCCGCTGCTAAGACTACGGCCAATACACGCTTCCACTTGTTTCTCACTGCTTTCCTCACAATTTTCTCCTTTCTCTTGGGAGAAGGACTGTAGCAATTCCACAATGGAACAACTTCAATCCTTCCTGGTTTTTATAGATATGTTATAACTTTATCATAACTATATTATTTTTTCATCCCCATAAACTATAGAAATTGCACAAGAACAAGCCTCACATATTTAGTTTTTTACATTTTTTATTCTTTTGTATTTCAAAGGAGAACATTAAAAAACCAGGGAAACGCTGATTAAATCAGCGTTTCCCTGGTGTACTGACACATATTCTTATTTTAGCCGAAATCATTTATTATATATTTTATGATTCTTGCTCTTTGGGATCGTGCGTTTCTACATATTCAATAATGGCTAGTATCTCATCACTGCTCATGCCCTTTTCTTTCAGTTTACGAATAAGGTTAACAATTTCTTTACCGGTCATGCAATCACCCACTTTCTACAGACCATTTATATGGTGATTCCATTATACCAATAAGCAGTTTTGGTGTAAAGCCTTTATTTCGTAATCTTTACGCTCTTTTTCTGCCCTTTATTTTTCAGCAGCTTTTTATATGCTTTCAGTTTCTTAGCAGGCACTTTAATTTTGGCCTTTTTGTTGATCCCTGAGAACGCCTTAGCTCCTACCGTTTTCAGTTTGGAACTCTTAATAGTAATCGTTTTCAGGTTTCCATCACCGTAAAATGCTTTTTTGCCGATGCTGGTAAGATTCTTGCTGCTGATTTTCACACTCTTTAATTTCTTACATCCTGAGAACGCATTTGCGCCAATCGTCTTCACATTCGTTCCCACGGTTGCAGAAGTGGCTTTCTTGCAGTTTTTAAATGCCGAAGCGCTGATAGCGGTAATCTTAAAGGCAACCTTCTGAATCTTGACAGTATTTCCTACTTTAATTTTCTTACTGCTCTTATTGGCAATACCAATGACTGTTACCGTCTTTTTCTTAACGTCCGTCACTTTGTAGGAATAACCTGACACCTTATATACCTTACCTTTTACGACTGCATTGTCCGCCTGCGCTTTCAACTGCTGGTAACTGGTCTCTGCTGCGGTCAGCAGATTGTAATTACTTACCAATGCTTTCTGGGCATTCGTCAAGGCGTTGTACGCAGCCCTTGCCTGGTCAATCAGATTCTTACTCTGAGCTGTATATGCCACCTTGCCAATTGCCGCAATCTTGTCAATGACTGCCTGGGCAGCTTTCTTGTCTGCTTCCTGCTGGTTCTTATCACCTCCTGGCTGATTATCACCAGGATTGCCTTCAATGGTACCCCCGTCTTCCAATGTCTTATAGTCAGCTTCTGCTTTCTTAAGTATATCCACATTGGTAACCAGTTTCTTCTGGTCTTCATTCAATAACTCATAAAGCGTCAGCGCCGCATTAATTTTGGCTTTGCACTCTGGCGTAAGCTCTACTTTGCCAATCGCTGCAATCTTATCCATCACTGCTTTTACAAGGTCTGCATCTCCCTCATCTGCCGACTGCACCTTTTTCATGGAGAAATCGTCAATGAAGAAAATTACCAGTTCATCCTTTGTGGGATTTTCCTTATACTCTGTCTCCACCAGAATGCTGACCTTGCTCACGTCAGCGCCCTTGGGAACCGTATAATCCCCGCAGAGATTGCCCCATTCATTTAATTTTATCTTCTTAGATACCATTACTTCCTTCGTTTCATTTGCTCCATATAAGATAGAAACATTAAATCCTACTTCCTGAGGAGGATTCTCGTTTTGATTTAACCCATTCTTAAAGACAGCCCAGCCGTCAATTGTGTAAGTATCTCCGGCTTTAACCTTGCCGCTAATGTCCTGCATAGCTCCTGAGGAAGTGCTTGTTCTGTTTTCTATTTTCAGGGAACGCGCCGCATCATGGTATGTAGAGTAGCCTTCCCCTAAAGTTGCCCCGCTGTAAGGAGCCCATTTATTTCCTACATTTCCCTCATCAAAAGTTCCATTTTCAATAATCTCTTCGCCGGAACTCAGCCCATCTGCACGAACCAGATTCAAAAGGTACACCTTGGCTGTAGTGTGGTCCTGTGCATATACTTTCATGGGAAGGATTGTCGTTCCTTCTGCAAGGTTGAATACCTGCGGCTTTGCCTCATTTACCAGTTTCCCATCAATATACAGAAGCCCGCTGCTGGTTGCCAGCTTAAAGTTCAGAGTTACGCGTTCTGTCGTCGACGGTACCTGAACTGTGTAGCCATTCGATGAAGTCTTAACCTTGCCTGCCGATGCTGTCAGCTCTTTAAGCTGCGCGTCCGTATCGTATGCGCGCATCAGGTACAGACCATTGACAATGCGGGCGCTGTCTTCCGTAGCGCTGCCGCTTTCAAATTTAACTTTCACAATATCAAACGTCTCATTGCCGACTGTCAAAGATTCGGCATTGGCAACCTCGCTTGCCGGAATCTCGAACGATTTCTTAAAGAATAAATCCGTTCCATTATATTTCTCTACCGTATAATTGAAAACGGTGGAACCAATCGTAATCTTGATGGTCTTCCCTTCATCTTCTTTGGCAAACTGGCATACCAGAGAGTTGGTTTTGTTCTTATCTACTTTCATATTGTACTGGAAATATCCGCCTGCCTGCGCCCTGCGCGTACTTCCAAGCCCGCTGACGCCAGTTTCAAACACTGTCTTATCTTCCTTCATCTGATGAGTGGCATCATTCTCATACTGCTGGTAACCCGGCTGAATAGAATCGACAATGGCTTCTGCAAATCTTCCTTCTTCCTTCTCTGCCAGAATCTTCTGCTCGGAGGAGTCCTCTGCACTCTCAAAATACCAGTAGATACCGTAACGCTCCTCATTCAATGTGTTGAACGGCACAAATGTAAGCCCTTCCCCGCCAAATACAGATTCTGCATCTGTTCCGCGGATATGGAATTCCAATTTTCCTTCGGTCTTCTCCAACTTGGAATTGATATTACTCATAAATTCTTTGGTGCTGTCCTTGCCCTGAATGGCAATGGTCTCTGTACCAAGAACCTGTTTGATGGTTTGCCCGTATGTCAGTTCCAGACGTACTTTCTCTCCACCTACTACCTTATATGCCGGTGCACTCAGGTTCGCGCCTGCCCACACGGTATCATTCCACTCTTCCGTGCCCAGCTTGGCTGCCAGAACGGTCGGACCATATTTAAACGCATATACAGAAGTATTGTCCGGCAAGCCGAATGCCTTTACTTCCATGGGATAAGTGATTTCAACCTTATCATTATCGTTCCATGTCCTGTCAATAACAAAATACTGTTCTACTATGTTATCTTCTGCTGCCTGCCCATTCACCTTTACAGTCACATCGCCGGCTGCCCAATCCGGAACGCGCAGTTTTAATTTTGCCGGTACTGGCTGCGCATCATTTAACAGATTTACCGTGAACTCTGCCTTGTCGCTTGCGGTCACATCACTTTTCTGCGTCAGTTTGATATTCTTCTCTTTCCACTCTGCCTCAGAAGCCACATACTGGTTGACTGTTAGGGAATCCTCATCTTTGAAATAAATACTGTCTCCCAGCTTCGTATAATTCTCCATACCGGTTCCGGTACAGCACCAGAACATATTAGTGGATGGTTCGGAGGTTCCGAAGAACTTGTAGTAACCAGTTGCCATCGGCGTAAAATAGGAAAATGCGCCCTTGGCATTGATTGCGCCCATAATCGCATTGCGCAAAGTATTCTCATAGTAATCTGCGTACTTCCTGTCGCCCGTAATCTTAAACAGCTCCTTGGAAAGCTTGAGCATATTGTGCGCACAGCAGCTCTCGCAGTTACACTGTGTCCTGGTTGCATCCAATTCATTGTCCCCGCGGAAATGCTCCATATCACTGGTTCCGCCTGTAATAAATACATGTTTCTCTACCACCAGCGTCCAGAAATCCTGCGCATATTTAAGATAATCTGCTTCGTTTACATTCTCTACTTCTTTCAAAGCCACATAGCGATTCAACGCTCCTAAGAACTTAGGAATTGTCGTGTTGGCATGTCTGCCTTTTAAGGTATCACCGGAACCAGAAAGAATAATCTTATATAAATCCGGGTCGTCAAATTTATGTGCTGCTTCCTTATGTTCCGACTTGTGGGTATATTTGTACAAGTCATACATACAGTCATTCATTCCACCGTACTCTGTATAGGAAACATTTTTCTGCTGCTGAGCCGTCCACTTGCTCACACGGTTATATACCCAGTCTCCCAGATTGGAAGCCACTTCCAATGCCTCTGTATTTCCCGTGTATTTGTAAGTGTCCACAAGACCCTGAACAGTCTTATGCAGATTATACCAGGGAACCCAAGTATCGCCCTGCGCATCTCCCTGTACGATGTCAAACTGCAGCTCCACATTATTGCTGTCTTTTACGTTAGCCCCAAATAAAAATCCTTCCTTGGAACCGCCATAACTTCCAGCTGCCTCCTGGCATTCCTTTAATCCGGAAATAATCTCGCTAAGCTTCGCATCCAAATCGGCATCTCCGGTCACCTTGATAGCCTGCGCCGCTGCTGTCAGGTAATGTCCGATACAATGCCCTGCCAAAAGTCCATTCTCCCAGCCATTATAGCGGGCGGCTCCCCTGGTGTCGATGCCCGCATTTTCACGGAATCCCACCAACACGCGGTCCACCTCGAATTTCTTCAGAAATTCAACGTCCAAATTCTGCGCGCCTTTATAGTAATCATCTGTCACAGACACCTCATCCAGTCCAAACTGTTGTTTTATGTAAGCTGTGTATTGATTCTCTTCTACAACAAAGGGCACACCTTTCAGTACGGTAATCTTAAACTTCTTGGTATCCGTTACTTCTCCATACCGTATCGTTGCTGTCAACTCTACCTCCCTATCGGCATCTGTAGGGCGGGTAACTTTGCCCGTGATCTTCACCACATCCTCATCGGAACTGCTCCAGGTAATCGTGCTGCCTTTCTTTCCCTTTGTGGGCAGAGAAATGCTTCCGGTAATCTTATCCATATCTTTTCCGATAAACGGATTCAGCGCGCCGCAGTCTGCACTTACTATCTCCTCCGGCGTCAATACCTTCACATATGTATTGTACAGTGCCTTAACCTGGTCTGCTGTCGCTGCCGTACTGTAAATCTCATACTGGTCAAGATCCAACGTAGCATATCCAGTGTTATACCCAGGTGAGTTAAATCCCAGATACTTATGGTCCGTATTATTACCTTTAATCCTCGCCTCGCTGGTCTGGGGAGTGGATGGAACTACCTCTCCGTTCTTATAGAAAACAACCTTTCCATCCGTACTGCTGAAAGTCACGGCAATATGCACCCACTCATCCACCGGGAAAAACTCTGCACGGTTCATGTTGATTGCATATTCTGTCAATTTCTCCTGGTCTGAACCTACAGAGAGCTTCAATGGCTGCGTATCGCTCAGACAAGAAAGATACCATCCCTGCCCATTCCATAATTGGTTCGGTTTATTCCACATGATAATATGTTCCCCGCTAAGGCTTTTGGGCGCCTTGAGCCAGAACGATACTGTCATATTCTCAGGCTGCAGTTTCTCACTCGTTCCCAAATCAAGATACGTGCTTCCGTCCAGGGAAAGCGCGGCATTGTCTATCCCTTCTGCAAACTTCGCCTCTTTCTGCTGTCCGTCTTTGCCATGGGAAGTTACCGGCAGCGCATTGTCAGAACTGTCCGTAAGGTTATTGTCAAACTTAAGTTCCAGAACCTTGGCCGCAGCCAGCGCACTCATATCCGTCCCGCTGTCGCTGCCTGCCGCCTGGAGGCTCAAAGGCTCGATACCTCCCAGCATCATGGCGCCTGCCAATAGCAAACTGACTGCTTTTTTCCATAAAACTTTTTTCTTCATATTCACTCCTTCTCTCTTTATAATATATAAAACTATTGTATTGTATATAATATCTGAATTCACCCCCACAAACTAAAGTTTTTTATCCTTTATTATCAATAATTCTTTAGTTTTTAACATTTTTAGTAAATTCCCATAGTTAAAATAAATAAAAAAACAGTGCAAAACTCTTCTTTTTTAGTAAAAGAAGATAATTCACACTGTTTTTTAATAATCTGTAAAATTTCTGCTGCACTAAGTCATTTCCTTATGCATGGGGAATATTGGTATGTTCTGAAATCTCCCTGTTTAAAGTCACCAAGTCATCCACACTCAGGTCATGCACACAACTGTGACCTGTTATCCTTGCAAAAGTTTTCAGCTCCTCGCGCGTCACATTGAGATAATTTGCCACACGCTTTGATGCCTGTTCCACTTTCAGCCGTTCTCTCAGCTGTGGATCCTGCGTGGCAATACCTACCGGACAATTACCCGAACCGCAGATACGGTACTGCTGGCAGGCCGCTGCTATTAAGGCTGCGCTTGCCACTGCCACGGCATCCGCACCCATGGCAAGCGCTTTTGCCACATCCGCAGACACACGCAAGCCGCCGGTAATCACTAGCGAAATATCAGAATGAACTACATCCAGATATTTCCGTGCCCGGTACAAGGCATAGACTGTAGGAACAGAGGTCGCCTCGCGCAGGAAAAATGGGCTTGAACCGGTTGCGCCGCCCCTGCCGTCAATGGTAATGAAATCCGGCTCCGCATAGACACAGAATTCCAAATCCCGCTCAATACGCCCGGCAGCAATCTTTATACCAACCGGCCTTCCGTCAGAACGGTTCCGCAGCATAGTTACCATGTCTTTCAAATCTTCCTTGGAATTAAGCTCCGGGAATTTACTGGGACTCTGGACATCCTCGCCCTGCTTTTTACCGCGCAGCTCAGCAATCTCCGCCGTCACCTTCTCTCCTGGCAGATGTCCGCCCATGCCGGGCTTCGTTCCCTGCCCAATTTTAATTTCAATGGCATCGGCGCTGCGCAGGTTTTCATCCGTCACACTATACTTATTAGGAATGTACTCAAATATGTATTTGTAGGAGGCTGCCCGCTCCTCCGGCAGGATTCCGCCCTCCCCGCTGCACATGGCCGTGCGAGCCATCGCTGAGCCTTTTGCCAGAGCGACTTTGATTTCCTTGGACAATGCGCCGAACGACATATGGGAAATATACACCGGACTGTCCAGTATCATCGGCTTCTTGGCATGTTTTCCAATCACTGTCATCGTGCTTACCGGCTCGCCCTCATCAAGGGGCGGCGGGTTCAGCTGTGCTCCCAACAGCAGAATATCATCCCAGGACGGCATTGCCATCTTCGTCCCCATCGCGCCGCTGATAGTCTTACCGGTAACTGCCATCTGGTGAATCTCTTCCATGTAACGGCAGGAAGCATCGCTGCGGTAGAATTGTTTATCATAACTCAATTCCATCGCGGATACATTCTCCTGTTCTTCGGCTTTGCCACTGACCAAGTTCATCGTACTGACCACGTTGTCCCCTAAGGGCTCCTCCTTGAATTTCTCCTGCGGCTGGTGGCAGATAGGGCACTTCTCAGGTGCGCTCTCCCCTTCATGGATATAACCGCAGACACTACAGACAAATTTCTTCATACGCTTCTCCTTTCTCTCTCATAATACATTTATTCATCTTTATTAAGAAGCAAAGTCATCTTGTTAACCATATCATTAATCGTATTGGCCTGTGCCGCAACCTCCGCTGTATCACCGGCATTGCTTTCAGCCATTACGCTTATTGAACTAAACTGCTCATTTTCATTTCTAATACTTTCCGCAATATCCTGATTAATCAGTACCGTATTCTTAATAACTTCTGACTGCTCTCTGTGTGCATCTCCCATGGCTTTAACGGCGTCCACAGACACATTCAGCAAATCCGTCATATCTTTTATTCCGTTAAAAACATTCACAAAAAACTCATTTTGCTTTCCTAATTTTGCAGAATTTTCTTCTACCTGGGCAGTAATGTCTACTACATTTTGCTGTACCCGCTCAATAACCGCCTGGACATCTTTTAAAGAGGCCTGCGTATTATTAGCGAGATTACCAACTTCCGTTGCAACAACGGCAAAACCTTTTCCTGCTTCTCCGGCGCGTGCAGCTTCAATAGAAGCATTTAATGCCAACAAATCAGTAGATGACGAAATATCATTAATAAGATTTAAAGTTACTCCTATTTCCTGAACTGCTTCTGATAATTTTTCCGTTATGCTGGTTGTGGCATTCATGGATTGAAATACTTCGCTGTTGATGATAGATAAATCATTGAGCAACTTCTCATTCTGTTTTGATTTATCTAAGAGATTTTTGGAAGTATCCTCCACCTTTTCTACATTTTCGGCAACAACGTCTTCCCATTTATTTAATTCGCTGAGATTAGCCATGCTTTCATCTGTCTTGGCGCTTAACAGATTGCTTCCGGCCGCTAATTGTTCGCTTGTAGCTGCAAGTTTTTGCGCAGATGCGCTTTCATTACCGGAAATCTGTGAGAGAGCCGCCCCTGCCGTGTGTAATTTTTCTGACAGTTCCCGCACGGTTACAAAGATACTGGTGACATGTTCATTATTTTTTTCCAGCTCATCTTTCTTAGCATTTACTAAAAAATGCGCAACAAAAAATATAAAAATAATTAATCCGGTTAACGATAACGCTAATGCAACCAAACACATAATAACATCTGCCAGGAATAATTCATCCTTGACGGGAAGAAGGTCCGTACCTTTTATAACCCAGCCTATAAACAAAGAAACCATACAGGCTAAACCGCCTCCCAACAGCAGTTTAATATCTAAAAAGAATGCTATCAAAATCAGGAAAAAGAACAAAAATCCCCAAAATGTTCTTGACGGAAGCATATATAATAGATAATTCCATTGCAGAACTAATATAACTACGGAAAAGATTTTGCCAACCCTTAATCTGCCCTCCTTTAAATACCCGTCACTATCAAATGATGTTTTTATAATAATAATTGCTGTCACAAAAAATATTACATCCATGATACCCAAACCAATTGTCGCAAGCCATGGCACTGCCGGATATAAACCAAAGATTTTTTCTGTATTAAACATGACTGTAGCACACATACAAGCGCTTACTAATATAATAAGCCCCCATTTAAATACTGTAGATAAGTAAACTTCAACAGACGTTCTTTTCTTGTTCATAATCAGCAACCTCCTAAAATGTAAATATTTGAACAATGTAAGATAATAAATAAAAGCCTTCTATTATATATAATATCAGATATACCATTTTTACACTTTTTTGTCAATTTTTAAATCAATTTGAGTTTACCTAATTAATGATACTGATTCTCTTGCACACTTTGACACGCCGATTACGGTTGTTTTAACGTGACAAAATCTTTCCTGTTAGAAAAAATCCGCTATACTTTTCCCTCGTATAGCGGATTCCTCTTTACATTATAATTCTGACTTTTAAATCCTCTTTACCCTACAGCCCCAATTAATTCACTGATATCTTCCACGCTGTATTCCTCCATATATTCGCAGATACCCTGCACAATCTCCATCGTCACCTGCGGATTGCGGAAATTCGCCGTCCCCACAGCTATTGCGCTTGCTCCCGCCAGCATCATCTCAATGGCGTCCTCTGCGGTCAGGATACCGCCCATGCCGATGATGGGGATATTCACTGCCTGCGCCGCCTGATAGACCATGCGCACCGCAATGGGATGGATAGCCGGTCCTGACAGACCTCCGGTCTTATTGGCAAGGGCAAATTTACGGCTGCGGATATCAATCTTCATGCCGGTAATCGTATTGATTAAGGACAACACATCCGCCCCTCCCGCCTCTGCCGCTTTCGCCATCTCCGCAATATCTGTCACATTGGGGCTCAGCTTCATAATAATTGGCTGCTTTGCATGTCGCTTTACCTCTTTTGTGATACCCTCTATGGACTTCGCACTCTGTCCGAAAGCAATACCTCCCTCCTCCACGTTCGGGCAGGAAATATTGATTTCCAACATATCTACCGGCTGAGAAGCAAGCCGTTCCACTACCTCACAATAATCCTGCACGGTTCTGCCGCAGACATTTACCACTATTCTGGTATCATATTTCGCCAGAAAAGGAATATCGCGCTCCACAAACATGTCGATGCCAGGATTCTGCAGACCAACAGCGTTAAGCATTCCTCCATAAGTTTCTGCAATTCTCGGAGTAGGATTTCCTGTCCAGGGTGCGTTGGCAACCCCCTTGGTGACCACGGCGCCCAGCTTACTCAAATCAACAAACTCTGAAAATTCCTTACCGGAACCAAACGTTCCCGATGCTGTCATAACCGGGTTCTTGAATGTCACTCCTGCTAAACTTACCTTGGTATTCATCAGAAATCCACCTCCTCTGCACGAAATACCGGACCTTCCTTACAGATTCGTTTGCTGTTCACATTCGTATGTCCGTCCCGCTCTTTGGACTTGCAGACACATCCCAGACAAGCGCCAATCCCACATGCCATCCGCTCTTCCAGTGAAACCCAACATTCCATATTTTTCTCTCTGGCATATTCTTTGACCGCCCGCAGCATCGGCAGTGGTCCGCAGGCATAGATTATTTCCGCATCAAGTCCATTCTCACGAATGGCATCCATGACATTCCCTTCTGTACCGTAACTTCCGTCCTCAGTCGCCACATAGGGATTGCCCAGCCGCTTAAATTCCTCCTGCAGGAACAGGGAATCCTGATAACCTAATATCATCTGTTTCTCACATTTGAGTTCCTTGGCAAGCTGCAGCATCGGCGGTATGCCGATTCCGCCCCCGATGAGAAATGCCTTTTTCTCTTTGAGGGGAAAACCATTTCCCAGAGGACCCACAATATCCACGCTTCCCCCGGTGCGCATCTTGGAAAATTCCTCCGTCCCCCTGCCCTGCACACGGTATACTATGCGCAGCGCCTGGTCTGCCCGGTCAATTTCGCAAATACTGATAGGTCTTGGCAGCAGCCGGCTTCCCTCATGGCAATAGATGGAAATAAACTGCCCGGGCTTTGCATGACCGGCAATCTTATCTGTCTTCAGCCACATGCTGTAAATCCCATAGGAAATTTCTTCCTGCCGGATGATTACTGCCTGTTCCTTAAATTTATCCGCCATACTCTTCTCCTAATCCTTTTACTTATTTATTCCTCTTAAGTGCACTGTCGATATCTTCCGCCATTGCTTTCACGGCTGCCCTGGAAGCTTCTGCAAAATGTTCTTCCCCGAATTGCGCATACTCTTCCTGCTTATATGCCGCAATTATGCCCCTGGAAGAATTGACGATAGCGCCCAATCCATCGTCGTTAAAGAAATGCACCAGGTCCGCGCCTTTTCCGCCCTGTGCACCATAACCCGGCACCAGGATAAAACTCTTAGGCATAATCTTGCGCAGAATCTTGCCCATCTCAGGGTAGGTCGCGCCCACTACAGCCCCAATATAGCTGTAACTTTCACCCATACAGTCCCTGCCCCACTCTGCCACTTTCTCCCCTACCAGTTCATAGAGCGGTCTGCCGTCAATCAGCCTGTCCTGAAATTCACCGCTGGAAGGATTGGAAGTCTTGACCAGAATGAACAGCCCCTTCTTCTGCTGCTTACACACATCTATAAACGGCTTTACGCCGTCCGTGCCCAGATAGGGATTAACTGTCACAAAATCTTCTCCAAAAGGCATATACTCTTTGCTGCCCACCTTTACGGTTCCTATATGACCAGCTGCGTAAGCTGCCGAAGTAGAACCAATATCCCCACGCTTAATATCACCGATTACAACCAAATCTTTTTGCCGGCAATAATCAACCGTCTTCTGAAATGATATAAGCCCGGGAATGCCAAACTGCTCATACATGGCAATCTGCGGCTTCACTGCCGGAATCAAATCATAGGTATGGTCCACAATCTCCTTATTGAACTGCCAGATTGCCTCCGCAGCTCCTTCCAGAGTCTCGCCGTACTCCGCAAAAGCTTTCTTCTGGATATGCTCTGGAATATAATTCATCATGGGGTCTAATCCCACGACAATCGGCGCATGGGTCTTTTTAATTTTCTCAATTAATTTGTCAATCATCTCTATGTCCTCTCATACAACACTCTGCCATTGGCGATAGTCGCCATGACCATCCCTTTTACTTTCTTTCCTGCAAAAGGCGTATTGCGCCCTTTCGATTTAAACTCAGCCGGGTCAATCACATACTGTTTCTTAGGATGGAAAACTACAAGGTCTGCCGCCTTCCCTTCTTCCACCGCACCTTTATCCAGCCCTAAAATTTTCGCCGGATTATAACTCATCTTCTCCGCCATCTGCATAATCGTCAGATAACCTTTATCGACCAATTCAGTCATTGTGATAGAGGCCGCCGTCTCCAATCCCACAATGCCAAACGGCGCTTTCTTGATGCCCAAGCCTTTCTCTATAGGCGTGTGGGGTGCATGGTCTGTGGCAATCACATCAATGATGCCATCCTTCAATCCCTTGCGCAATGCCTCCACATCCGCTTTGCTCCTCAGCGGCGGATTCATTTTGTAGTTGGCATCATCTGCCGGAATATCCGCACTGGTGAGGGAGAAATGGTGCGGGCATACTTCCGCTGTCACACGGATTCCCTCATTCTTGGCCAGCTCTATCATCCGTACACTGTCCCTGGTGGAACAATGGCAAAGATGCAAAGCTGCTCCGGTATCCTTGGCAAGCATAATATCACGCGCTACAATTACGTCCTCCACGGCATTGGAAATCCCTGCAAATCCCATCTTCTTCATGGTCTTGTCCGCATTTACCACGCCATTTCTAACCATATTAGAATCTTCACAGTGCGCGAGCACCGGAATGTCATACTTAACGGCAAGCGTCATTGCCTCGCGGTAAAGCTGGGAATTCATCACAGTCTTGCCATCCTCACTGAGCGCCGGAATCCCCGCCTCAACCATCGCTTCAATATCAGACAATTCTTCCCCCCGTTGCCCCTTGGTGACTGCCCCGGTCTGCAGGATATTAATCAGACGCACATCGCTCGCCTTATTGTGAACATAATGCACCACATCCGCATTGTCCACAACCGGTTTCGTATTCGGCATGGCAACAATGGTGGTAAAGCCGCCGCATGCTGCCGCCTTAGCGCCAGTCTCCACAGTCTCCTTATGCTCCTGCCCCGGGTCACGCAGATGTACATGCATGTCAATAAATCCCGGCATGACATAACAGCCTGTCGCATCTACAACGCGGTCCGCCTTCACCTTCTGCTTGGGGGCAATCTTCTTAATAATTCCATCCTCCACAAGCACATCTGCCGCCGTCTCTGTCTGATCTGCCGGATTGATTACCGTCCCATTCTGAATAAGTAGTAACATATTAAAACCCTTTCTGAATCGTTATAATATTCCTTGCTGATTTGCCCCGATTCTACGGCAAAAACAGGTCCTTCTTCCTATAAATCTATTTTATCACAGAAAAAAAGGAGGGGCAACCTCCTTTGCCAATAATAATAAATTGCTTGAAAAAAAGCATACATATGATACAATTTTATGGTGTAAATGGTATTGCTGCTTACCGGCATTGCATTGCCAGATTCCCCACTCTACGGTTCCATGACAGCCCATGCCAGCACCAGCGGAGATGCAAGAGGAGATTATTATAAACAATCCTCATTTCCCATTGGCTATCTGGAGCAGGAAGAAATACATACGATTACCAAAGAGGGAAATCTTGGTCCTGTCAACGCTGTCACCTGGTATCAATCTACCCCAACAGAGACAGCAACATATGTTTTCTTTGGAAGCCGTAAAGATTATACCCACTTAGATACATACGGTTCTATCTACACCAAAAATACTGAACTTGGATATTATGAACAGCTTATTCAAGACGATGAGTCAGGCAACTATGGGCAATTTAAAATTAAGACAACCCTGACCGCTGGCACAACATATTATTTATACGCCGGATATTCAAACAGCTTTCATGTTGAAGAATATGTGTTGGAAGCAGACATACTCTGCGAAAACGGTATAACACCAACTTTTGAATGGTATACTATTGACAAGGATACTGGTAATAAGAAAATTCTTTCAGGAACAGGCAGTGCCTATACTTATACGGAATCGGGTTCAGCCAGCAATGAGACGCGGATATACTGTACTGTTTCAGCTGGCATAGACTCTGAGACATCAACCTTTTTTATGTCTTATATCCCCATTAGTATTGTCCGTACATCTATCAATGGAACCAATACAGATGGAAGTGAATTTCAAATGAACCTCCCCTATGCGCTTCAGGTTGAAGCGTATTCTACCACCGGCAGCCCGCTTACCTATACATGGAAAATAGGCGATAAAATACTGCAGACTGGAGACAGCGACTCTCTCTCTTTTACGCCTACACAAGAAAGCTTAGAAGATGGGTCTCTGTCCTTTGAACTCATCTGCGAAGCCTCTGATGAAGAAGGCTGCACTGAAACATCCCTCTTCTACTTTCGTTACGCACCGATAAGCGTTATACTGGAAATAGACGGCAAGCAAACATACGGCAATGCAGACGTATTCCGAGGAGTCCCTTACACATTGAAAATCAATGCCACAACAGACCCGGAGAAAACTCTGACCTATCAGCGGCAGAAAATGGAGGGCTCTGTCATTGGTTCTGAATCGACTTATCAATATACGATGGAAAGCGGAACAACCAGTGAAACTATCCTCTGTACAGTTTCTAATGGCTCAGAATCAGACACTCACCGTTTTCGTTTATCTTACCCCCCGCTTGCCGGCGCTGACCTGACAGTAAATGGAAGCAGAGCCTCCGGGAATGCCATTCCAGTATATGCAGGAGAATTTTATCGATTGAAAGTATCTGCAAATGCAGCGCCGGATGCATAACTCGCCTATCAATGGGGTACAAGGGAAAATGGTAAATTTATCCCCATACCCGGACAGACAGAAGATACATACACCTGCCAGATAGATACTGAGGCAGACGTCATGCCCAATCTGAGCGCCGAATTTTAGCTGCCAACGGAAATGCCATACAGAAAAAATCTTATATGAAGTATACGCCGATTTATAATGTGCAGCGTTCCATTAACTTCCTTATATGATTTCACCATCAATGGCAAATCCACGAACACAGCTTACGCCTCTGAAGGCGAAGAGGTCACCCTGGAATTTAAGGATAAAACGGAAATGGCAGGTCATACCTTCTGAACATGGGGTTCTGATAATAATACCAAATATACAAACAAAATAACCATCACCATGGGGAAAGAACCTCTGAAAGGAAATTGTTCCTGGGACAATGGCATTATATACTTTACGCTGCTCCCAACACAAGACAACCCTGATGAGCTGGGCAATCCAGATAATAATGGTGAGCCACCCCCGCCCTGCACGAACCATACTTTTGTCTCCAAACTAACAAAAACAGCCACCGTCTCAGCTGACGGCGCTATCACAAACACCTGCAGTAAATGTGGTTTTACACAAACATCCGCCATTGCTAAAATATCTGATGTCAGGCTTACTAAGACATCTTTGGATTACAATGGGAAAAACCAGAAACTTGCCCTGACCGTTCGCGACCGTGCAGACAGGCAGCTCCAAGCAGGCACTGATTATGACTGTTTGTTAAACGGTAAGAAAACTGCCGCTATTGCCGCCAAGAATGTCGGCAAATACACAGTAAAAATTGTGTTTAAGGGCAACTACACCACAAGCAAAGATTTATTCTTTACTCAAGGCCGTGTGGAAGAAACAAAAAACACAGGTAACCAGATATGAACTATTCTATTCCACAAGTAAATCTTTTAAGAAAAAACAACAAAGACGGGCACCATTAAAAGTTATAAGTCAGCCTCCAGGACCATCAGGAAATTAAAAGGTTGGATAAAATGAAAACGAGAACAAAACATACGACAGAAAGCTGGAGCCTCCTCTTAAAAAGGTACAGCGCAGACATTTTATTTTTTGGCATCACCATTTTCATTCCGCTATATATGGAAAACGGATATCTGAATCTGACACAGGCAAAAGCACATGCCTTGTACATGGTAGTCGTCGCGGCGGCAACGGTTTTTATTATTTCTCTGTTCTGTACAAATAAGGATAAACGAACGACAGACAACGCGCCGCGGTTAAATGGCTTAGACTTTATCGTGCTTGGCTTTGCACTGGCTTTGTCTGTCTCTGCCCTGTTTTCCCAATACATCGCTGAAGCTTTCTGGGGAAATGCTGGCTGGAACGTAGGAACCCTTACCATGCTTTTGCTGATACTGATGTACTTTATCGTATCCAGATACTACAAATCCCAGATAAACGCATGGCTGTTTGCGTTAGCAGCAAATGTTATCATATTCCTGTTGACAATAATACACTCCATGGGAATTGACGTTTTAGGGCTTCATGCCAATATTAACCCCAAACAGTTCTATCTCTACGTCTCCACCGTGGGCAATGTCAATTGGCTTTCTGGCTACTTATGTATGATTCTTCCGCTCCTTTTTGTGTTCTTTCTCTTGTCAACAGAGCGGACATCCATGATATTATATGGCGCTGCCTTAATTCTCGGCATTCTCAATATACTGCTCTGTGCAAGCGAGAGTGTCTTTTCCGGTATATGGCTCTGTACATTTTTCGCACTGCCTTTCGTCTGCAAAGAAAGCAGGCACATTCAGCGGCTGGGAGCATTGATTTTAGCCTTTGGCGTATGTTCACTATGGATTGGAGTATTCCCGCTATTTGCAGCCAAACGAAATTCCGTGAATGGACTTTTTTCTGTTATCCTGAACTGGAAGACAGCGCTTATTATCTGCCTGCTCGGCTGTCTATGCTGCTTTGTCCTGCCCATATTATGGAAAAAGATGTCAGAACGGCTGCGCCGGCAAGTTGTAATATTTTTAGAGATAGCAATCTTCCTCTCTTCACTGGCGCTGCTATATAACGCTTTCAACTCTTACAGTGACAGCTGGGGCAGTTACCGTGGAAAGATTTGGAATGCCTCTATCGATTTATTTCAAAACTTTAGGCTTAAGGACAGGCTGATTGGCGTGGGTCCCGAATTGCTGGTCCATTATTATGATGGACTAACCTCGTATTCCCTGATTGTCCTCACTGCACACAATGAATGGCTGCAATGGCTGCTGACGACAGGTGTGTCAGGCGCGGTTTTATGGTGTTCTGTATTCCTGTGGCTGATGATTTCTTACTTTCGTTCCCATTGCTGGGAACAGGGGAAAATAGCATTCTTCCTGCCCCTGACGGCATATCTTGGACAAGCAATGGTAAACAGCCCAAACGCCATGAATATAGCCTTATTTTATTTATTTCTGGCTCTGTACCAGAACAATATCCGCAAGCAGCATGAAATTTAAGCTTCAGAGAATCTTAAGTTTCAGTGCTGCCTACCGCAGGCGGCTGCACTCATACCTCTGCATGGTCCGCAGACATGCTTTCAGCTCCTCGTAACGCAAATCAAGCGGTCCCTCCTCGATGACAACATCGGTTACCACCGCCATACTGTTTATCATGCGGTCCGTAACCTCGTCACGCATATCGACAAGAATTGCATACCTCTCTTCAATTGTGTCGGCATCAAGAAATGCCAACAGCTTCTCCTCGGCAGTCAGCAGCGGCTTCGCTGGCTGCGGTTCAGGCAGCTGCTGATTCGCTGCGTTCTGGGCTTCCCGCTTCCCATCTTCCGGTATTGGCACGCGACGCTCCGCGTCACCTGCCAGGTCAGCGGAAAGCATTTCCTTCTTTTTAAATTCCACCCACTGAAAACGGTACTTCTGTTTTGCCTGCGGATATTTTTGTTTATCCACCGGACTGACAAACATCGAAAGCGGCCTTGCATAGGTCTCAAATGTCCCATACAAAGCCTGGTAAACCACCATTTTCTCGCCTGTCTCTGAATGCTGCGCAATGGTGATAATCTGGTACAGCTTATCCTTAAAATGTAAATATTTCTCCCCCGGTCTTGGATCTCCCTGCGGCATATGTTTTCCTCTTTTCTTATAATTATATTTCCATAACTATTCAGAACCCCAAACCACTGACAAGCCGGCAAAGCTGTCATTCGCCTAATACCTGCGCCATTTCCCCACTATTGCCTTACAACTTTCTGACAAGCTTCTCAATATCGACTTTCTCTCCGATAATCATTAGATGCTCGTCTGCATTAAACACATAATCTGCACTTGGCAGCAAAATACTCTTCCCCTCTCTCTTAATTCCCAGAATATTGGCATTATACCTTGCCCGGAAATTCGTCTCCTTAATAGATTTTCCTACCCATTCCTCCAACGGCTGTATCTCATAAACAGAGTAATCCCCAACCTCCATATAATCATACACATGGTTAGCGCTGACTTTCATGGCAATCCGCTTGGCAATATCGCGGTCCGGGTAGACTACCTCATCTGCACCGTTCCTTAGCAGGAACTTAGCCTGAATATCTCTGGTTGCCTTGCTGATGACATATGGTGCGCCCAACTCCTTCAATTGACTGGTAATTTCCAAACTGCTCTGGAAATTGGTGCCAATGCATACAAAACAAATATCAAAATTCCTGACGCCGAAACTGCGCAGAACTTCCTCGCGGGTACAGTCTGCAATTTTAGCGCTGGTCACCAGAGATAAGATATCTTCAAGATTCTCCTCTCTGTCATCTACTGCCATAACATCATTTCCATTTTTCACCAAATCCATGCATAAATGCTTGCCAAATCTTCCAATTCCAATAACCAATATTGATTTCATAATCTATTCTCCTAAACAGTAGTATCGGCACACGCTGCTTCGCATTTGCTTTGCGCCTCTATCCAATCGTAATTCGTTCTATGGGCAATTTCACTGCAGCATTATGTCTCTTCTCCGTGAATGACAGGGCAAAGGACATGCTGCCAATCCTTCCGCAGTACATGAGGAATATCAGCATATATTTTGAGATAACTGTGATATCCCGCGTAATCCCGGTAGATATCCCCACCGTACCAATAGCCGAGAATACCTCCATCAGTATATCTGACAGCGGGAGGGCCCTCTCCACTCCTGCCATTACCAGGCTGCAGGCTACTGCAAGCAAAAGATTGATAAAAAATACTGTTGCCGCTTTCTTGATGCAGTCCTCATCCATCCTCCTGCCAAAGATATTCAGCCCACTCTGGTTGCGCAGTGTTGACCAGACATATAAAATGATTACCATCATGGTAGTAGTCTTCACTCCGCCAGCAGTAGAACCCGGGCTCCCGCCAATGAACATCAGTACCACAGTCAACAGTCTGCCGCCTTCCGAATATGCCCCCGTGTCAATAGTATTGAACCCTGCAGTCCTGGGCGTCACCGCGCCAAATACTGATGCTAAAATCTGTCCTTTCACGTCATACGCTGCCAGATTCTCACGTTCAAAGAAATAAAAGCAGACACTGCCAGCCACAATCAATACTGCTGTCATTACCAGCACAATTTTGGTATGCAGCATATATTTCTTAATATTCCATTTTTGTTTAGAAATATCATCCCATACAATAAATCCGATTCCACCGATGATAATCAACGCCATAATGACCACATTTACCAACACATCGTCATAATACAATGTCAGGGAACTGTACGGCTCAAACTTTCCCATCAAATCAAAGCCAGCATTGCAGAATGCTGATATAGAATGGAAAATGCCATACCAGATTCCCTCTGCGATGCCAAACTGTGGGATAAAACGAATCATCAAAAGCGCCGCTCCAACACCCTCAAAAATAAGCGCATAGCGCACGATTTTAAGCACCAGACGCACCGTGCCGCCAATCTGCAGCGTATTCATGCTCTCCTGGATGAGATTACGCTCTTTCAGCCCAATGCGCCGCCTAAGGAAAATGGAAAAGCATACGCCAATCGTGATAAATCCCAGGCCGCCAATCTGAATCAGCACAAGGATTACCGCCTGTCCAAACAGGCTCCAATTGGCATATGTGTCCACTACCACCAGCCCGGTCACGCAGGTGCTGCTGGTCGCCGTAAAAAATGCGTTGAGAAACCCGCTGCACTCACCGCTCTTAGATGCTATGGGAAGCATCAAAAGTACTGTGCCCACTGCAATAATCATTAAAAATCCCAGGGCAATGGTCTGCACCCTGCTCAGTCTCTGTATCATGATATCTCCTCTAAAAAAGGAGCATTCTGTAACCCGCAAAGGCCACAAAACACTCCTTCGTGTTTAATGCTTAGTATTTTCCAAATTCACCGTCCAGGGAAATAATACGCTCATTTTCCTCTGACTTATCCACTGATGTACTCTGGATTGGGGCCACATTGGAATTGTCGCCGCCTTTGAGTTTGTATTGTCCAATCATCGTACGCAGCGACATTGCCTGGTTGGATAACTGCTCGCTGGCAGCTGCGCACTCTTCACTGGTTGCAGAGTTAGTCTGAACAACCTGAGATACCTGGCTGATTGCCTGGTCAATCTGGCTGACTGCTGTTGCCTGGTCATTCGACGCCACCGCAATGCTGTTAATCAGGGAAACAATATTGTCTACCTCTCCAAGAATCTCTGTCAAAGACGCCGCTGTTCCCTCTGCTAATTTGGAACCTTGTTCCACCTTCTTGATAGAGTCTTCAATCATCTCTGCCGTCTCACTGGCTGCGGATGCACTCTTGCCGGCAAGGTTTCTAACCTCCTCAGCTACAACTGCAAATCCTTTACCATGTACGCCTGCCCTTGCTGCCTCTACCGCCGCATTCAAGGCAAGAATATTTGTCTGGAATGCAATATCGTCAATTACTTTGATAATCTTGGAAATATTCTCGGAGGATTCGTTAATCTCTGTCATCGCGCCAATCATGTCTTTCATATGGCTGTCGCTTTCCATAGCCTCAGATTTCATGCTATGTACAGATTCGTTTGCCTGATTTGCCTCCTCCGCATTGCGTTTTGTACGCTCTGCAATCTCTGTGATAGAAGCCGTTACCTCTTCGATTGCGCTCGCCTGCTCTGTGGACCCCTGTGCCAATGCCTGACTGGCATCGGATACCTGTTCAGCGCCCATAGAGAGCTGTATGGAAGAATCTCTGATTCCAGAAAGCATCTGGTTATTCTCCCTGACAATGCTGTTAAAGGCATTGCCCAAAACGTCCTGATCACCTTTGACTTTTACATCAAGATCTAGGTTACCTACTGTAATCTGTCCCGCAACTTCCGCCTGGTACTTGATAGTTTCCACAATCTTCTGGAAATCATCCACCAATTCACCAAATTCATCATTGTTGTATTTTTCCAACTTTACATCTACTTTACCTTCAGATATCTCCATAGCCGCAACACTCAGCATTTTTAAATTTCTCTGTATATCTTTCAAAAGCATAGCCGCCATAATGAGTGTAAGGATGATGGCAATTGCTACCAAGCCGCACATAAAAATCTCTGCAGTTTGCACATATGATTCAGAAACATTCTTTTTCCTGACTGTCGTTAATGTATTGATCCCGACAAACGCAACCAGACCCGTCAAAAATATTACCATTGCAAAACAGCTTATTATCCGTGTCTTTAACTTCATATTTTTCATTTTCTCTCTTCTCCTTTACCTTTATGCCTCTGCTATTTCGCCTGCGGAGGCTGCGTCTTCAAATGCCTCCACATCCTCATCCCGGATTAACTTCTCCGGATCCAACAACAGCTTCACTTCGTTATCCACCCGCGCCAGTCCAAATACATACTTGCTGTTCCCGGCAGTGGACTGTGACAGGGACGGCGGAAGAATAATTTCTTTCTCATTAACGGTAATAACTCCCGCAATCTCATCAACAATCAACCCTACAACTGTCGATTTTACGCCAGTTACTATAATGCAGGTTCGGTCCGTGTACTCACGAGGAGCTTGTTTAAGCCGCACTCTCACATCAATGACCGGAATAATCTTTCCTCGGATATTAATCAGTCCCCGGATATAATCTTCTGTCTCCGGGACTGCCGTTATGGATTGAATTCCCACAATTTCCTGCACGTATGTAATGGCGATACCGTAACATTCATCTGCAATTTGGAATGTCATGAACATGCCTTTCTGGGTATCTTCCCTGCCGTCCAAATCATCCATCAAATCCAATTCTTCTGACATATCCTACTTTTTCTCCTCTCCGGCAATCAAGCCTGCAATATCGAGAATCAATGCGATGCTTCCATCTCCAAGCTGCGTACAGCCGGATAATCCCTGAACCTTCTTGATATAAGAAGGAATGGGTTTTACCACAATTTCCTGTTCCGCAATCAACTGGTCAATGAATACGCAGACATTCTTATTCTCATGCTCTAATACCACTACAATACCATCTTCAATCTCCGCTTTGGAATCATCCAGATGATACCGGCGGTTCAGGCGAATAAAGGGGTAACATTCTTCACGGAGCATAATATACTCTTCTCCGTCCGGCTCTTTCACCAGCATATCCTTGGTGACCCTGACAAATTCCTTGATGTCATTTGTCTCCACAACAAACGTAGAGTTGCCAACCTGCATGACAATGCCATTGATAATTGCCAATGTCAGCGGAATCTTCATCGTCATTTCGCTTCCGCCGCCCTCAACGCTGTCAATCTCCAGATTACCGCCCACAGCCTGAATATTCTTCACCACAACGTCCATACCTACGCCACGGCCTGAATATTCTGTAACCTGCTCCTTCGTGGAAAATCCGGCAAAAGTAATAAACTGGTAAATTTCTTTCTCGGTAAACTCAGACATGGCACGGTTGCCAATCAGGCCATTATTCCTTGCTTTGTCATACAACGCCTGCTTGTTCAGGCCCTTGCCGTCATCCCGAACAATAATATATACTTTTCCACCTTCGTTTTTCGCTTCCAGCGTAATCTTCCCTTTAGGGTTCTTGCCTGCTGCAAGACGCTCTTCCTTGGACTCAATTCCGTGGTCCACAGAATTACGCACTAAATGCATCAATGGGTCGGAAATATGCTCAATAATGTTCTTATCCACTTCTGTGTTCTCACCGATGACCTCAAGCTCAATGTCCTTGCCCAGCTTCCTGGACACATCGAAAACAATACGGTTCATCTTCTGGAACGTATTCGTCAGCGGCATCATACGCATGGACATGATAACATCCTGCAGCTCCGTGGTAATCTTGGAGAGCTGGCTGGCTGACTTCTGGAAATTTGAAAGTTCCAATCCCGGCACCTTCAAATCCGGGTTCTGAAGCACAGTCGCCTCAGAAATAACAAGTTCGCCAATCATATCCATCAGCGAATCAAGCTTATCCACATTCACGCTGATATAAGTCTGCTTGGGCTGCTGCTTAGGCTGATTCTTCGCCAGCTTCTTGCTTTTGCCCGCCTCTTTGCTCTTAATGACATAATCGCCAGGCACCGGTTCTTTTTTCTCCTGCTTCTTCTCCGGCGCTTTTTCTTTGTCATCCAATTCAATGACAATCGGATGCTCCTCTGGCTCATGGAAGCCCATCTCAAACTCCTGCTTCGTGCAGTCGTTGATTTCCACGCGTTCCATACCGGATGTCTCGCCAATCGCGGCTTTTATATCATCCTTAGAACACTGGCATTGTATCAGCATATGGAATCCATCTTCCAGAATCACATCACTGCTGGCTTCATTACTGATAATGTCATCGGGAATATATTGTAAATCCTCTGCTACCTCTTTCAAAGCATACACAGCCGTATAGGCACGTATATTACACATTTGAGTATCACCGCGCCAATAAATTGATACCTTGTAATATTTGCTGCTTTCACTTCCTGTAGGCGCTATATAGAACTGGTTGGGTTCCACATAAGTATTTTCCGGGGGCAGTTCCTCACCCTTTTGGGAAATTCCGGTTTTCACTTTTGTCAGAAATTTATCAATCTCTTCCACAAGTTTACTCTCATCACCATCCGGTGTTTCACCGCTCTTGATTTTTTCCAGCTCCCCGGTGATAAAATCAGATACCTCCAGCACATGGTCTACCAACTCCAAATGCGGAACATTCTCTGGATGAGATTCTCTCAGATAATAAAATACATCTTCCAGTTTATGGGACACTTTCGTGATATTTTCATACATCATGATACCGGAAGAACCTTTGATTGTGTGCATAACACGGAATATCTCGTTGATGGATTCCTCATCAAAACATTCCTCATCCTTTTTTTCCAGCACTGTACTGTCAAGGGTTTCTAAAAGCTGCTCACTCTCATACAGGAACATATCCAGCATACTGTCTGTATTAAAATCTTCTCCCATTTTCCCGCCTCCTTTCTTCTACAATGTAATTTTGCTTATTTTATAAGTTCCAATTTTTTTAAGATTTTTTCAAATTTGTCCAAATCAATGGGTTTACCAGAATAAACTGTACAGCCCATCTCGAAAGCCTTGTTCACATTACGTTGCTCATTCAGTGCAGTCGTCATGATAATCTTGACGCCGTCATTCCCCTGAATCCGTCGTTCCTTCTCAATATCGCGGATTGCTTTTAATGCCTGATAGCCGTCTAAGACAGGCATCATCACGTCAAGACAAATCAAGTCATACGGTTCCCCATCCTCCAACGCCATGAGAAATGCGTCCACTGCCTCTTCACCGTCAACGGTAATGTCACAGTCTCCATATTTTCCCAGATAGTTTGACATGAACTTACGGCTCGCAAAATCATCCTCTGCCAATAAAATCTTCATCAATTCTCTCTCCTTTCTAAGGTAATCGGCACGTACCGCTTCACGGCGCCTGCCATCTCGTCGGAAAGCCTCTTAAAAAATGCTGCGCATTTGCTTTCCTCCTCTAATTGGTCTTAAGTAAACCGTATATTTTATTAGTTATACTCGAAAGTTCCATCTGATGTTGGACCGCTCCAATATCATATGCAACTTTGGGCATTCCATATACCACGCAGGTAGCCTCATTTTGTCCAATTGTCTTGGCTCCTGCCTTGCGCATTTCCAAAAGGCCATTCGCTCCATCGCCTCCCATACCGGTAAGGATGACACCCAGCGCATCCTTGCCTGCCGTCTTAGCCACAGAAGAGAACAGGACATCCACGGAAGGGCAATGGCCGCTTACCTTTTCCCCTGCCTTACATTCCACCTGGTAAACACCGTTTACCTTTACCAAACGCATATGCTTATCTCCCGGCGCAATCAGTACGCGCCCCGGAAGAACTTTATCGCCTGTAACTGCCTCCTTCACTGCCACCTGGCACTGATTATTCAAACGATTGGCATACATATCCGTAAATCCCGGAGGCATATGCTGTACAATTACCACGCCCGGAATATCCGTGCGGAACTGTTTTACCACTTCAAATATTGCTTCTGTCCCTCCGGTAGAAGCCCCAATGGCAATCACCATGTCTTTCTTGACTGCGGAAACGCCATTCACCGGATAAGACTCCACACGTTTCAAATTCCCCACCTTAACGGTGGAAGCAATCTTAATCTTTGTCCCCAATTCTTTGCGGATAAATTCACTGACCTTTGTGCGGTCTACAGTGTTGGGCTTACACACAAAGTCTACTGCCCCAGCCTCCATGGCATCAAACACCCTGGCATCCAATGCACTGATTACCACTACCGGCAAAGGATATTGCGGCATCAGCTTTCTCAGAAACTGAATACCGTCCATACGGGGCATCTCTACGTCCAAAGTCATCACATCCGGGCGGTATTCTATAATAGCATCCCTTGCTGCATAAGCATCCCCTGCCTGCGCCACAACCTCTAAGTACGGATCCTCACTCAGACTCTGCACCAGCAAATTGCGAAATAGTACAGAATCATCCACTACTAACACTCTAATCTTTTTCATCTGATTCTCCTACTCTCTATTTCTGATAGATTGACGGCTCGACATACTTAAAAGCTGTCCCTTTTCTGTTAAGCGCCTCAGTAGTTCCAATAAATAAGTAGCCTCCCGGCTCCAAATAATCATAAATCTTACGAAGCAGCTGCAGCTTCGTATCCTCATCGAAATATATCATCACATTTCGCAAAAAAACCACATGGAAAGGTCTTTTGAACGGAAGCGGGTTCATTAAATTAAACTGACGGAAAATCACTTCATTCCTTAACTCCTGTTTAACTTGATATTCCTCTTCATTTAATTTCGTAAAAAATTTTCTGCGCCATTTTTCCGGCAATGGCTCTATCTGTTCTGCAAGATATTTTCCCTGCTGTGCGTGCTGCAGAACCTTGGTGGAAATATCAGTAGCTAAAACCTTGGTATCCCATCCATGTTCCAGTGCAAAAAAATCCTGCAGCACCATAGCAATCGTATAAGGTTCCTCTCCGGTAGAAGATGCAGCGGACCAGATTCGCAAATCCTTTCTTGCCGCTTCTTTTACTTTCAGTTTGGGCAGCACTTCCTGCCTCAGAAAATCCATATGCTCAAATTCCCGCATAAAATATGTATGGTTGGTGGTCAGGGCATTAATCAAATTTCTCGCTTCTTTGCCCGCAGGGTCATGCTCCACCTTGGCCATATATTCATCAAAACCGTGATAACCGTTCCTTAAAATGTAATTCTCAAGTCTTCCATTTATTAATACTCTCTTTTCACTAAGATCGATTCCGGTTGTCTGTTTTACATATCCCACAACCCGGTGAAATTCACTATCTGTAATCATCTTGACTTACTCCTATCATAATTAAAATTTCTACCGATCAATTCTTGTATCTTTTCTGTTCACGAGTTCCTTTTATCAGCTCGATTTACCATTCGTTTTATGATACTATATTTCTTTTTGCTTGTCAATTGATGTCATTTTTTGGCAAGTGCTGATTGATCGTGATAACGGCTCTGATAACCTGAAATAATTCCTGATTAACTATGCCTTAACTGGTTCTTAATTTTTAAAAAAACATCTACAATATCAGGATCAAAATATATACCGCTTCCCTCTTTTATGATACGAAGGCTTTCTAGCGGGCTATACGTCTCCCCCTGCCCTTCTGCCCCTGTCAATGTATCATAATTGTCAGCAACAATGGTAATTCTGGCAGAGAGTGGAATGTCTTTTCCTGAAATTCCACCTGGATAACCGCTTCCGTCCCAGCAGGCATGATGGTATCGGGCAATCTCAATAGCCATCGGCAGAAAGCTGTTTTCCGGTGTATTCTGATACACCCTTTCTAAAATTTCCGCCCCTTGCTCTGCATGGTGCCTTATCTGTCTATCCTCTTGATTCCCTGAATTCACCTCCTCGATATCATCCGTGGGAACACGAAGCTTCCCGATATCATGAAGTCTAGACGCAACCTCGATGGTATCAATAAAACCCTCTGATATTTCTTCGGTAAATTCCGGGCTAAACTGTAGGCTTTGCGCCAACATCCGACAATTATATGCCACATTTTCCATGTGGTCCGCCGTATCAGAATCGCGCTGCTCTGTGAGCGCTGCCAAAGCATAAAGAATATTTTTCTGTTCATCTTCAATCCTTCTGGCCTGGCTGCTGATAACGCTGTGAAGCCTGCGGTTGCTCATCTCCAATTCCTGCTGCATCTCATGCAGCTTCAGATGGTTATTCACCCGCATAGTAACCTCTGTGACTTCAAAAGGCTTCGCTATATAGTCTACAGCCCCTAGTTTAAACCCTTTGACTTTATCTTCGCTGGAATCCGCAGCTGAGATAAAAATGACCGGAATATCCCGGGTAAGGGGATTGTTTTTCAGTCGTTCACAGAATTCATAACCATCCATTTCCGGCATGAACACATCCAAAAGAACCAACTGAGGCCGACTTTCTGAAATCAATGCCGCCGCCTTTGCGGCGTTCGCTGCACATTTTGGAATATATCCCATTCCTTCTATAATATTTTCCAGGATAAGTAAATTGGTCTCCACATCATCTACAATCAAAATCTGCGGTACCTTTCCAGATTTGCTCGTATTCTCCATCTTACATCCCTCCAATATTTTCCTCAAGCAGCGCCTTCAGGCTATTATACTGTTCTACACTCTTGTTGTAATCCCCTTTTCTCACATTCATTTCCAGACGGAACGCAGACCTCTTAAGGTCTTTCGGCGCCTGTTCTACCAATTCCTTAATGTTATGTGCGAAATTCTCCGCCTTATCCCATGCTTCCACCTCCATGCACAGAATCAGTTTCTCCATCTTGCTCTTTATCTCCTGTACATTCTCCGGTGTCCCAAACTGGAAAAATTTCTCCAAACTGTCAATGCCAGGCAGCTCCTGATTCTGATTGATAAACTCAAACTGCTCGCCGCTCCCCTGTTCTACTCTTGCTTTCTGCGCCACATGGAGCCGCACGGAAAATGAAAAGCTGCTTCCTTTCCCTTTCTCACTGTCAAGATGGACATTGCCATGCATAAGCTCAATCAGCTGCTTGGTGATGGCAAGCCCCAGACCGGTACCGCCATATTTTCTGGTAATGGAAGCATCCACCTGGGAAAAACTCTTGAACAGTTTATCTTTTTCCTCAGGCGAAATCCCAATACCGGTATCCGATACCACAAAAAACAGTTCAATCTCATCATCAAACTGCAACGTCTTCGTTACTTCTATATTAATGTATCCCACGCTGGTAAATTTTACCGCATTGGATAAAAAATTATTCAAAATCTGCGTCAGACGCAGTTCATCACCAATCAGGTATTCTGGTATGGTCTTATCAATGTTGACCATAATCCGCAATCCCTTAGCATTGATTGCCGGAATATTTGTCTCCACTGTATGGTTAATCATCTTATAAAAATTAAATTCTTTCTGCTCTATGACAAATTTTCCTGCTTCAAGCTTTGAGAAATCAAGAATATTATTGATAATGGCAGACATATTGTCACAACAACGGATAATAATATCCAGAGTATTTCTCACTTCCCCGGAAACTCCATCTTCCAGAAGATTCGTGACATGCCCGCGGATTCCATTCACCGGTGTCCGCAGTTCATGCGTCACATTTGCCACAAATTCATTGCGGACCTTGAGCGTCTCCTCCATCTCTTCTTTCATGCGCACAAGTTTGCGCTCCGTCTCAACTCTTTTGGCAATATTGATGGCAAAAAGAAGGCTCTGGCCACCTTTGACTTTGACTGCCATCCGCACGGGAAAACACGTTCCATTCTTGCGGTACATCATACCTTCCGTCATCTTCCTGACAGCATCTAACGTGGAACTTCCCTCTTCCATATGTAACTCTGCCGGAAACAGCTTTTCCAGATTGACTTCACTTAACGCTTCCCCATACCCCAATTCCTCTTTCGCCAGAGAATTAGCGTACAGGATATGTCCGTCGTCATCAAATTTCAAAATAATTTCCAGAGATGCATCCGCAAAACTATAGATATCCTCTCCCAGCAGCATTTCCTCTCCCACTGCTTCCACCTCTTCCTCAACAGCATTTTCATGTGCATATTCGCGCATTGATACCACTATAT
>CAJUHY010000006.1 GCA_910585895.1 uncultured Lachnospiraceae bacterium | reverse complement strand
TACTTTTTCAATCTTCATACGATCCCTTCCCTTCACTACACATCTGCATCAGGAAATAATATGTTTGAATTGCCCTTCTGGGTTTACCCCCATTAGGTACTCAAAGTATATTACAATTTCTTATCTCACGTCAAGTCGAAGTCTGCCCATTTTTCTAAAAAAACTGTGAAATTTCTAAACATTTGCCAAAAAGTATTGCACTGCCAAATTTTGTATGTTATAAATGTCCCAGAGATGCTGGTCTGGTTCAGGCAGAAAGGAGCTAAGCCAACCATTTAAATTCTGCAGTGTTTTTCTATTTCTATTATATCATTTTATTTCCGAAAAGTAACCCATTTTATAATCATCGGTCTGTCAAATTTTATATATTTTAAGAGATGCCGGATGGTTGAATGGAGCTCTCTGGAAGACAGACGCTGCAGCGTAGGAAAATATAATCAGTTTTGCCGGATTCTGCCTTTATTTTCCATCTTTTTTACAATATGAAGCAGATACAGAAATGCATCTGTTTTCCTGCAGGTCTTCTGCATTTCATTTATCTTTAATTTCTATGCAGCTTTTATGCCCACATGGGCATTCTAACAGATACTAGTATATGAAATCTTATTTATTTTAACCCAAAAGAATTTACCAACGCCTGTGTCCATTCCATCCTGCACGGCACGCAGGACCAAGCGTCTCTGTCAGAAGATTCCCCGCAAATATTATGCCCGGAGGATTCCATATTAAAATTGTGCTGGCAACTACGGAACTACAATACTCCGTATTTATGGGAAAAGAAAAAAGAAACCGGAATCCCCGAGGAATTATTCTGTCATCAAAATCCGGCAAATTGTAACTTCTTGTATTTCTAAATTGATATATCACGAAATATCTTCATTATCACATGAAGCAGAAAGGGGGAATCCATTCAATCAATTGCTTTCATTACTAAAATAGGATGGAAGCCTTATTCACGAATCATTTTGTATTTTAGCAAAAGAACAAATTTGGGGACTGCTGCGTTCTATGCAGCAGTCCCCAGTTAACTATTTTGCCAGAAAATCATTGATTTTATTAACCAACGCATCCGGCTCAATTCCATGTACCATAGCTGCTTCTGCAATGGTTTCCATCTGCGAAGACGGACAGCCAAGACAGTGCATTCCAATCTCTAACAGCAGCGGCGCCACATTTTCATCAATCTGAAGCAGTTCTCCAATCATTGTTTCCTTGGTTACCTGTGCCATATTATATTCCTCCTTACGTTATCTAACGTACGAAACCGTTTACATTTAGCGGAAAATAAACGATACTGTACGCCAGCGTCATTTGCGATACTTTGTTTAGTATTTCGCCTGCAGATATTATAATACCATTTTCTACATTATGCAATCTTTTACTTGTAATCGCCGACTGTTTGTATTAAAATATAGTTCAAAGCCACCATATAAGGCTTGACGAATATTCATTTTATAAGGAGGAACTAAGTATGGCATACGTTATTAATGACGCTTGTGTAAGCTGTGGAACCTGTGAGGGAGAATGCCCTGTAGGAGCAATCTCCGCTGGTGATGGAAAATATGAAATCGCTGCAGATACCTGCATCGATTGTGGAACATGTGCTGGCGCTTGCCCAACAGGTGCAATTGAGCAGGGCTAATTCCCGCACTGTACATGTTTAAAAGAGCCTCTATCCATAAGAGATAGGGGCTCTTTTACGCAAAATATTTAAAACAGAAAGATTAAGGTAACTCATATGGGAAAGAAAATCACAGGAATTATCACTATTATCTGGATGGCAGTCATCTTCGCTTTTTCCGCCCAGCCTGCCGTACAGTCCTCACAGGTCAGCGGAGGCGTAGCATACCGGATTGCCGAATGGGAGAATGATTTTTTCCGCCAGCAGAAAACAGAGGCAGAATTATCTGCACAAGCGGAATCCATGCAGCTATTTATCCGCAAAGGAGCACATATGGGCGAATACGCGCTGTTGGCATTCCTTCTGTGCCTTCATCTCCGTTATTATCCCATCAGTAAAAAACAGTTGATACTGCTTGCCCTGGGAATCACCGCCGGTTACGCTGCTGCCGATGAATTCCATCAGCTGTTTGTGCCTGGACGCGCCGGCAGACTGTCAGATGTGTGCATAGACAGCCTGGGCGGCATTGGGGGCATTCTCTTTTCCCGCGTCCTGCGCATTGTCAAGTAGTTAAATTCGGATTTAATTTCTTTTCTTCTTTTAATAATTTTGCTGCTTTTTTGTCTTTTTCTTTCTTTTCCGTCTTTTCTTTGCGGAATCTGCGCCCTCTCTGCTGCGAACGAATAGCGGCATCTAATTTGCGGAAACGTTCTTCCTCCGCCTCATCCTGTTCGCGCATGAGATAATTCATCTCTTTGAGAACTTTCTCGCCAACCTGTACGCCTACTTCTTTACCGAGAGCCGGATTATTCTCTTCCATCGCCTGTTTGACAATAATTTTCATCATTGATTGAAATTGTTCCAACTTTACAGTATTAGAAGCGGAATTATTGTGTTCTTTTATGGAATATGAGGGCTTTGCTTCTGGATATTCCCGGCTTACCGATACAACCTGGTGATCTTCCGGGATATTATGTATCATCATCCGAATGGCTTTCAACTGATAACCCTGCTCCTTCCATTCTTTTATCTTTTGGAATTGCGCTATATTCTCTTCTGTGTAATAGCGGTGCCCCATCTCATTGCGGGGAATGGCAAGCTCAAGCTCTTCTTCCCAATAACGCAGGACATGTGACTCAACATTAACGATGTTTGCCGCGTCTGAAATCATATAGCGTGCATTTTCCACATTTTCTACCTCCTTTTTGGGCTTTCACGTTCTTTTTATAAACGCTTTGTCAGACTTTCACGTTCCAATCCAGAACTTCTTCCCGGAACCCGACAGCCTGTCCCTTTTCTTACTTCTATTTTAACGATTTATGCCATAGCTTACAATCTTTTTTCATCGTGAAATAATGACAAGAAAAAACAGATACCTCCCCTATAGGAAATGTATCTGCTTTGTTTTACAAAATATCAGCCAGAACGCCATGACGTTGTGACTATTTTTCCATATTTACGAACTTAGTGTACTGTGGCAGCCATACCAAATTCACAGTGCCTATAGGGCCATTTCTCTGTTTGGCTATGATAATCTCCGCAATGTTCTTGTCTACAGTGTCCTTATTATAATAATCGTCACGGTAAATGAACATTACTACGTCCGCATCCTGCTCGATTGCTCCGGATTCCCGCAGGTCGGAAAGCATCGGCCTGTGGTCAGGTCTCTGCTCTACCTGGCGGCTCAGCTGGGACAGGGCAATTACCGGTACGTTAAGTTCCCTGGCAAGCCCTTTCAGTGAACGAGAGATATCTGAAATTTCCTGCTGTCTGGAATCCGACCGACCGGAACCGGACATCAGCTGCAGGTAATCAATGATGACCAACTTTAAATCATGTTCCAGTTTATATTTGCGGCACTTAGAGCGCAGCTCCGAGATGGAAATGCCTGGCGTATCGTCAATAATCAATTTAGACTTTCCTATCGTCCCAGCCCCTTCAATCAGCTTTTCCCAGTCAGAATCCGCCAGATTTCCTGAACGCAGAAGCTGGGCGTCTACCCGCGCTTCCAGAGCGAACAGACGGTTGACCAATTGCTCCTTGGACATCTCCAGGCTAAAAATTGCTGTCGCAAGGTTATGATGAAAAGCTACGTACTGTGCAATGTTGAGCACAAACGCGGTCTTACCCATCGAAGGACGCGCCGCCACCAAAACGAGGTCTGATGGCTGCAGCCCGGATGTCCGATAATCAAGATCCACAAAACCGGTAGCAATTCCGGTAACATTTCCCTTTTTCTTGGAGGCAAGTTCAATCTTCTCCAGGGCGCTGATGACAATCTGCTTGATGGGCACAAAATCTTCACCGCTGCGATTCTGCAGGAGATTAAAAATCTGCTTTTCCGTATCCGCCATAATATCTTCTACGCTGTCCCTGTCCAGATAGCACTGGTTGGCAATGTCTTCATTGACCTTTATCAGCCTGCGCAGCATGGCTTTTTCCTTGACGATATTAGCATAATATTTGATATTGGCGGAAGTCGGTACCGATGTCACGAGCTCCCCCACAAATTCCATACTGCTCAGTTCTGCAGGAACATCCTTCTCCCGCAGCCGGTTCTGCAGCGTAACCACATCCACCGGTTTCTCTTCATTAAAAAGTTCCACCATTGCCTCAAACAGGACGCCGTACTGCTGGTGATAAAAGTCCTCCCGGATTAACAGCTCCGAAGCCACAATGATTGCTTCCCTGTCCATAATCATGGACCCGACAACCGACTGTTCCGCTTCTAAATTGTTCGGCATGATCCGTTTAATCAGGGCTTCTTCCATATGTGCCTCCTTATTTCTCCGCCACCTTAACTTTCAGAATGCCTGTCACCTTGGGATGGAATTTAATTTTAATTTCATGTACGCCGAGCGTTTTCAAGCCGCCGTCCGGCAGCTGCATTTTCTTCTTATCCAATTCCATGTCAATCTGCTCTTTCGCCGCCGTTGCGATTTCCTTGGCCGAGATTGAGCCGAATGTCTTGCCGCCCTCGCCTGTCTTTAAGGTTACAACCACTTGCTTACTGCCAACTTCTTCCGCAAGCGCCCTGGCATTGTCCAGATTCTCCTGCGCAACTTTTTCCTCGTGGCGTTTCTTTAATTTGAGGTCATTCATGTTCTTATTATTTGCTTCCACGCCCAGTTTCTTAGGCAGAATCATATTCCTCGCATAACCGTCGCTGACATTTACAATATCTCCTTCTTTTCCTAAGGATTTCACATCCTGCAGTAAAATTACTTTCATACTTCTAAATCTCCTTCCTCTAACATCAAATCCAGCGTCTCCTGAATTTTCCTCTTTGCTTCGTATACACTGCAGTCCTTGAGCTGTGCACCGGCCACATTGAGATGACCGCCGCCGCCCATACGCTCCATAATCAGCTGTACATTAATCTCATCAATGGAACGTGAACTAATATATATTTTTTCATTGTACTCCGTGAGCACAAATGAAGCCTTGATTCCCACAATATTCAGCAATTCATTTGCCGCCTGCGCGCCGGCAATCGTGGGGCTTTCCACCCGCGCGTCTGCCGGACAGATTGAAATAGCAAAGGCGCCTTTGTAAACCTCGGCATGGCGAACCGCCTCCGCGCGGGCCTTATATGCCGCCATATCATCGCGCAGCAGCTTACGCACCCTGGTAACCTCCGCACCGCAGCGTCTCAGATATGCCGCCGCCTCAAAAGTGCGGACGCCGGTCTTGGTCATAAAGTTATTGGTATCAATCAGGATACCGGCATATATACTGTCTGCCTCGTTCGGCTTTAAATGGATATTCTCATTAAAATACTGCAGCATTTCCGCTACCATTTCACAGGTAGAGGAAGCATATGTCTCAATATAAGAGAGCACGGCATTTTCAATTACATCACTGCTCTGCCTGTGGTGGTCAAACACAACAATATTCCTGGATTGGCGCAGAATCTCCGGGCATTCTGTGTAATTGGGACGGTTTGTATCCACAACCACCAGCACACTGCTGCTCTTGACCATTTCAATTGCCCGTTCACTGCGGATAAACATATCCTCGGGGTATCCTTTTTCCTCACTGAAACACTCTTTCATCGGACGCAGGGAAGACGTAACTTCATTTAACACAATATGGGATTCCTTTCCCATCACCTGTGCTGCGCAGTATATGCCGATAGCTGCCCCGAAAGCATCCATATCGCTGATACTGTGCCCCATAATGAACACCTGCTCACGGCTGGCAAAAAGTTCGCGCAGGGCATGGGCTTTGACCCTCGCCTTGACCCTGGTCATCTTCTCCACCTGCCTGGTTTTGCCGCCAAAATAAGTAATATTTTCTCCCTCTTTTATCACAACCTGGTCGCCGCCCCTGCCCAAGGCAAGGTCAATCGCCATGCGGGAAAACTCATATTTCTGGTTATAATTGGTATTGCTGACCCCAACGCCGATACTCAGCGTAACAGCCATCTCATTTCCTACCTTAATAGTCTTTACAGCCTCCAGGATACTGAATTTGTCCTTAATCAAATCCTCCAAATATTTGTGCCGGAATACGACAAAATATTTATCCTTCTCCAGTTTCTTGATGATACAGTCACGCTCGGAAAAGTACTTGCTGACCTTGCGGTCGACCAAAGCCACCAACAACGAACGCTTGACCTCTTCAATGCTTTCCAACGCTTCTTCATAGTTGTCGATATATACCAACACAGATACCAGCTGCTGTTCCCTGTTCTCCTGGATATGACGGTTCAGTTCCGTCTCGTCAAACAGATAAAGGGACGTCAGGTACTGGTCTTTTACCTCTGCTGCAGACAGACCTTCTTCCACATTCTCTGTCCCCTCTGTTTCCTCTGCATTCTCCACATTAAAGTAAAGCCTGCTGACACTTGCCCGATAAATCCTGTCCTGCCATTCAATGCGGATACTCTGCTCCTTTTCTTCTTTCTCCAGAAGTTCTCTGGTAATGGAAGGAAAAATACTGGTAATAGATTTATGGTACCTCTTATCTTTCTCCGTAATCTGGGCAAACGCCTCATTCATCCACAGAATCTTGCTGTTGTCTTCAATCAGCGCATAGGGAATCTCAAATTTATCTAAAAGTTTCTTCTGTACCGTTGCATACTGTGTTGCAAAATTGACCACTTCCTTGCGAATCCGCGAACGGTACATAATATAAATCCCCAGCATTGCCACGAAATAAACCGCTGCAAATATGGAAACACAGATTCCCCCTTTCCTGTCTATGGAATACAATGGTATATTTAACAATATAATCGGAACCGTCAGCAACAATGGCAAGCTCATATAATTCTTCAAGGGTCCCTTAAATGATTCTCTTTTTTTCATATTCCTACCTTTGGCTCCTTATGCTTTTGATGAATGGTCCTGCACCATACAATATAACTGTTTCACCCCGGTTTGGCCAACATTGGGTTTTCCCATACTGCCAGTCCAAAATAAAAATCAACACAGCCGCTCTGTAGACATGGAACTGGGTTGATAATTACAAACACGTTAAATTACTTCCAATTATTATACCATATCCAAACAACACATTTCAATCACAACATACAGTGTCTTTTTTCAAAAATTGCACAAAATTAACAAAATTTATGAATTTTTCTTTACTAATTCTATATAATATGATATGGTAGCAATAGAACAATATCTACAAAGCTACTTTTTTGAAGGGAGGCCTATCATGAAAGGTTATGAAAAACCGATGGTAATGGTAAATGATGGTTTAAGCGAGGGTGTATACGCTGCCAGCGGCGCTACAGAGGCTGCTGATTGCTGGACCGTAGACCCGGTATCTGTGCAGGATTGGAATGGTTCACATCACGTATTCGAGATTCGCTGCGTACACTCAACTGCAGTACAGCATATTTCATCTGCTACTACAGTTACTCTCACTTTCAGCAATGCTCTGACAGATGCATACTCAGAATTCCCAAGTTCTTTCAGCGGCACTAACGTTACCGTTACACGTGAGCTACACGCAAATGCTTACAAATCGGGCGACACCATGACATACAAAGTATGGGTGAAAGCTGCCGATGAAGCAACCACTAAGTCTATTTCCTGTATCGGTTCTTCAATCTCATGTACGAAGACTGTTAATGTACAGGGTGGCGGGGCAGACGGCAACTAAATTGGAATGACATCATGATTATTAAGGAAACACTGATTAAATCAGTGTTTCCTTAGCTATGTAATGTGGGGCAGCACCGCTTGTTTCAAGGGGTGCTGTTTTCTATTTTATGATTTTAATAATAGGATAGAAAGGACGCTTTTCCATGAAAAAGAAAGTCAAATTCCTCATAGGACGCATCAAAGCCGGACGGCTGGGGGAAATGTGGAAACAAACGCTTTGGATTTACCAATATGCAAGGAATTACTGGCTGACGATGATTTTCTACACTTTACTTGGCATGGTGGGGACTGTCATTGCCTTGCTGACCAGCCTGGTTTCCAAAGATTTGGTCGACATCATTACAGGGCACCAGACTGGGGAAATTGTCAAAACATTTTCTATTATGATTGGTCTGAACGTCGGAACAACCTTTCTGAACCAGATTTCTGAATATGCTTCCACTTATCTCAGCCTGAAGGTAGATTCCGAAATTAAGGCGGATATTTTTTCAAAGATTCTGGTCACAGACTGGGAGTCCCTGACCACCTACCATACCGGTGACCTTTTGACGCGCTGGGGTTCCGACGCCTCCGCCATCTCAAATGGCATCCTGAACTTTGTGCCGAATGCAATTATTTATGTGTTCCGCTTTGTCAGCGCTTTTGCTATGGTCATTTACTACGACCCTTCCTTTGCGGTATTTGCTTTTCTGGGAATGCCCGTAAGCCTTCTGCTCTCTAAAACATTGTTAAACCGCATGGTCAACAACAACAAGAGAAGCGCCGCTATGGGGGCGAAAATGTCCGGTTTTAACCAGGAGACATTTTCCAATATTCAAACTATCAAAGCATTTGATTTAATCCGCCTGTATATTGCGCGCTTAAAGCAGCTGCAGAAAGAATACATAACCATGAGACTGGATTTCCAGAAAATGTCCATGGGGACATCGCTGCTTTTATCCACCGTCGCACTACTGGTTTCTTACGCTTCCTATGGCTGGGGAATTTACCGCGTCTTTTCCAATGCCATCAGCTATGGTACGATGACGATGTTCTTAAGCCTTTCCGGTACGCTGACCGGTACGCTGCACAATCTGACTTCTCTCGTACCCACGATTATCGCCCTTACGACTTCAGCGGGACGTCTGATGGACATTATTGAGATGCCGCGGGAAGATTACAGTCAAAATGATGCTGTAGAAACATTTTTTCAGACGCACAAAAACAACGGTATCAGCCTTCAAGTCAAAGACCTCGATTATACCTATAATAACGGTACCCAGGTCTTTGCAGGTGCATCCTTAGAAGCCCATCCGCACGAGGTGGTTGCACTGGTCGGACCCTCCGGCGAAGGGAAAACAACCATGATACGCCTGATTTTATCGCTGATGCGCTCCCATAACGGCACTGCTGAACTCTGCGAAGGAACAGACGCGATTCCTTTGACCCCCGCTACGCGCAAATTATTCTCCTATGTTCCCCAGGGAAATACTATGTTTTCCGGCACGATTGCTGAAAATATGCGCAATGTAAAGCCGGATGCCACAGATGAGGAAATCATTGATGTGTTAAAATTATCCTGCGCCTGGGATTTTGTAGAGAAACTCCCAGACAAAATACACAGCAGCATCAAGGAACGCGGCGGCGGCTTCTCGGAAGGACAGGCACAGAGACTTTCCATTGCCCGGGCGCTGCTGCGCCATTCGCCGATTCTGCTGTTGGATGAAGCGACCTCCGCCCTGGATGTGGCGACCGAGCGCAAGGTCCTCAAAAACATTATGGCGGACGAATATCCGCGCACCTGTATCGTGACGACGCACCGGCCATCCGTACTCAACATCTGTAAGCGGGTCTATGCTATCCGGGACAAGAAATGTGTTATTTTGAACGAGGAAGAGATAGATGAGATGGTGAGAGGATTCTAGCGGCAAAATATTTTCGTTCCTTCAATGGAAAAACCTCCGAATTATCCATAGTTTTTACGGATTTTAAGTAAAAACTATGGATAATTCGGAGGTTTTTTGGTATATTAATATATAAGGAAGGTGATGATATGATTGTCAGACCACAATATATTGACATACTGAATACTTACCGTGACGTTCCACTGGTAAAAATACTGGCAGGAATCCGCCGCTGCGGAAAATCCACCATTTTAGAAATGTTCAAGGATAACCTCACAGACAATGGCATTTCATCCGACCACATTATCTGTATGCGTTACACCTCTGAAGATTTCGATGATGACATGACAGATAAGGAAATGTACAAGGGTATCAAAGAGAAAATGACAGATAATGGGCGTTATTATCTTCTGCTGGATGAGGTTCAGGAAATCGAGGGTTGGGAAAAAGCAGTCAACAGCCTGTTGGAAAATGCCAATACCGATATTTATGTAACTGGTTCTAACTCCAAACTGATGTCAAGCGAAATCTCAACCTATTTAAGCGGCAGATATATTACAATTCCAGTGTATACGCTGTCATTTGCTGAATATCTGGATTTCCGTAAATCAGACAGCCTCTCCCACAAAGAGTTTCTGGCTGACTATTTGCAGACAGGCGGTTTTCCGATTGTCGCTCTGGGAAACTTTAAGGAACGCTCTGCCTATCAGATTGTAGAGGGTATTTACAGTTCCGTGATTACCAATGATATTACAAGACGGCATAACATCACGAACTTTGACTTGTTTAACCGTGTTGTCAAATATGTGGTTGAGAATGTAGGCAAAACATTTTCTGCCAATGCCATTGTGAAATTCCTCAAAAACGAAGGGCGTTCCCTGTCCGTGGAAGCCGTATATAACTATCTGGAATGGCTGGAAAAAGCTTTTGTCATTTACCGCTGCCAGCGGTTCGACCTGCAAGGGAAGTCTGTATTAAAAACCCAGGAGAAGTTCTATCTTGCAGACCCCTCCCTCAGATACTGCATCATGGGCTTCAATCCCAAATCCATTGCCGCCATGCTGGAAAATATTGTCTACTTTGAGCTGCGCCGAAAAGGATATGAGGTATATATTGGCAAACATGAAAATAAAGAAATCGATTTTGTGGCAGTGCTGCGTGATGAGCGCATCTATGTCCAGGTATGCCGCCAGCTGCCGGAAGAATCCGACCGCGAGATTGCCAATCTCCTGGAAATACGCGACCATTATCCCAAGTATGTGGTGACCCTTGATCAATTTGCCGGCGGCAATATTGACGGAATCAAAATTATCCATCTGGCAGATTTCCTACTCAGCGCCAGCTATTAAACATCACATAAGCTGAGCCGCTAAAACAGCTTCATTCTGTCAATCAGCCTGCTCCTCCTCCCGGCTTCCTTTAATATATCTCTCCCCCGCACCTTGCGGACGGCCCGGTTATTGTAGAGGAAACGCGCAAGAGTCAATGCCCACAGCAAGGGCCACATTAGAAATACTTTTCCTGCATGTGGGAAATTGAGATGCATCTGATGGTGAAATTCCCTGACATAGGCAGTAAGCCCTGTCCCCCGCATAGCGACCATCCGCTGCTGCGTCTCATGACCAAACTCTCCGGCGGCAAAAACCTCCTCCATGAAATCCTCTGCCAGCTTGTCTAACGCACACTCCTTCACTGGAAATCCTTTGCCTTTCGTTGTGGTTTCCAGTGATAATTCCTCATGTTCTTCTGTTCCCCTCAGCAAGAACTCTACATTTTCTATCTCAAGCCCCAGATAATTGACACATGCTTTGGTAAGCACAACGACAAAGCCTTCTGTTCTGCTCTCCCTGACAAGACGTAAGAACCTCTCCTTTTGCTTATCATCCACTTCCCGATTCCAAAAAACGGTCCAGTCACAGAGAAATTTGAGACCAAATCCTGCCCGCAGAAAATGCTGCAGCATATGGATGATTAAATAAAATGCATGGTATGCATCTGCGGGCTGATAAAACGTCACGCCCCAGGAATTATTGGCAATTACATTCTCACCATATGCCGGAAGCAATTGCTCCAGATAAAGGTTCATCCTTTTGCTCTCAAACGGCTCCGCGAGGATTTTATGAATCTCCACAGAAATACCCTCTGAATTTTTCAATTCAATGTGATGCAGCGCCGTCTGCTCCCCACATTCAGAAAATCCCTCGTTTCTCAGCAATTTCACCGCTCGCCGAAAATGCTCTTCCTCAGGGATAAGGATGTCCACATCTCCGGACTTGCGCAGCTCCGGCGTCGGATAATAGGAAGCCGTGGCTGCCCCCTTCAAAAGAATGGCACGGATTCCCTCCTTATGCAAAACCTGCGTAATATATTTTGTGAGAAACAAAAGACGGTAATTGGAACGCGCCACGGTAGCGGCTGCATATTGCAATTCCTGCCGAAGCTGCGCGGGAAGCTCCTTATCCTCCTCGTACACATCAAACAGAAATGAAAGGACCGCATGTTTCCTTGCCAACGAAAGCAAGCATTGCATATCCTGCGTCCCGGCGGCTTTTCCCACCTGCTGCAGATTCTTTTCACTTGGACATAACGATTGTCTTAAGGCTGCAAGCAGCAGTTTTTCCGTATCTCCTAACAACACAGTTCTCCTTTCTCAGTGATATATTCGCAGGCAATTTCCAAACACGATGTTTGGGAAAGGCTTCTTCATGTATTAATGTTTCCTTGCCAGCGATTTCGCTTTCACCAACAGGAAACGAAACTCCCGGCTTCTGCCATAGACGATGAAAAACCAGAGGTTCGGCACGAGCAGACAGACAATTAGCCGCGCTGCCAACACCTGCATGACACCTTGTATGCCTAACACGACCAGTTCCCTGCACAGCAAATCTGTTGCGTACCAGCCGACGCCAATCACTGCCGCATACATAAAATAACGTATAAAATAACTGAGACAGGATTGGTGGAAGCCATGCTTATACAATACGTAAGGCTCCACCCACAGGGATGTAAGCGCCATACTAAACAAGGTCCCTAAGAACACACCCGTCATCCCCAGCCAATTCACCAACAGCAAAGAAATTCCCAGATTCAATACCGCCTCCGCAATTGCTTTATGTCTGTCATACCAGAACAATCCCATAGAGTCCCGGAAAGTCAGCGTTGCATTGCGCATTCCATTGAGAAAAAAGTTCAGGCACAGGACAAACACCGTTATTTCCGGGAAAACATACTGTTTGCCGAAACTGATTTCAATGAATGGGTTCAAAAGTTCATATAAACAGATAAATGCAAACCCATACATCCACTGCCCGATAAAGAAAGCGGCTTCAAACACCTGCTGGATGTGCCCTTCCTCCTCAGTCACTCCCAGATTACCCACGCTTGCTGTGATTCCCTGGTATACCTGATTCAACATCTGGCGCACCGAACCAATCAAAAGATAATAATTGGAGTACCCGCCCACACTTGCAAGCCCCACAAAAGCAGACAGCAGCAGATTATCTGTATTATTGACAATCACCGTCCCCACTTTGTGCATCAGCATCGCCCGGATATTGGAAAAAATGGCTTTCTTCTCCTTCTCGGGCAGCGGCGCAGCCTGCCTGTCTTTCAGGTAGGGGTACAGCCTGTTCGCGCGCACAGAAATACATACGTTGCACAGAACCGTAGTTGCAATATTTATCAGCAAAAAGAGGATAAAATCGTGCCATAGAATCAGCGCCGCTATCTGCAGCACGTCCTGCAGCGCCCAGGACATTGTCTGGTAAAAGGTGCCGATATATAAAAGCTGGTGCGCATCCATCAATGTTTTTTTATAAATCAGCAGATAGGAACAGACTGTATTGATAAGATACAGAATATAAATCAACGTCAGGTGTTCCACATTCTCATAATCCTTGATGAACACGTCCATAAACGGTATCAGCAGCGCGCCGCCTACAGCCACAATCACAGCAACTACCCGGTAAAATTTGCGAAAAAGCAGCATCAGCGATTTCTGTTTTTCCGTATCTCCCTCTGCAATAGGTCGGTAAAGGGCAAAGGTAATTGCTGTTCCCACACCCATCTCAGACAAAGACAGCACCTGAATAATATCAACAAAAAGCCCATTCACCCCCACATAGCTCTCGCTCAGCGTATGGGTGAACACAACCCTTAACAGATAGCCCATGACGATTGCCGTCAGGCGGGACACAAGCGCCACCGTTGTATTTCGTGCGGAATACTCCGTTCTGCTTTTTGTTTCCATAATAAGATACCTTAACTTTTCTCAAATTCTGATTTTTCCGGCAAAATCTGTTCCAATGCTGCAATCACCTGCCGCTTTGCCTGTATAAAATCAATCGTTCCATTGGCATCATTGATACAGGCAATTTTTGTTTGGGGACTGGCAATCGCTCTGGCAAGCGCAGGATTATCGCTTTTCACATCAAAATAACGGAAATGTTTCGTAATATTCTGCGCATGGAAATTACCGGAAAGCTTCTGCCATTCGCGGGCAAGATACTGGCTCACATCCTCCCCGCTGCGGAAGCGGTGCCCGCATGTCTCCTCTAACAGCTTCGCTTCCTTCTGCCAAAGCGTACGGTATGTGTCCTTCAAAAATGGGGACGGTCCATGCACCGTATAAAATCCTGTAAACAGCGGAAACGCCAGTTCCAGCAGGTTATAAACAAAATACAGAGCCGGATAACCCAGTTTAAAATAATTGCCCATCTGTTTCCGAACATTTTCCCTCTTAGAAAAATATTTGGAAATAACCAGAGAATTATTCAGATAAATATGGGACATCACCGGATTTGCCGGATTTGCTACCACCGGTTGAAACGCCAGCATATCACAGGGCTTACCATTTTTAAAGAAATCTTCCGCTTTCACAGGACCTGTAAGGAAAATATCGTCATTAAAATAAACAAACTGTTCGCACAAACCTTCTATCCTATGCATATTCCATTCAATCGTATGTGAGTTGAAAGTCGGCAGGTATTTTGCTGGAATATAGTCTTGATGGCGGACAATATTCAGCTTTGGATGCGCTGTATTCAGCCATATCGGCAGATGTCCCCAGGTAATAAAATGAACTTTGCGAACCCAGGGCGCATATTTTTCCACGCCCCGGAACCAATATTTTAAGTTTTCCCAGTCGCGGTAACGCTCGTTGGTATCATCGACCTCTGCGCTGCCATATGCCAAATCATATTTACTTTTTTCCTGTTGCCATGATTTATCGCTACCGTCCACCCATGTCACCACAAAATCAATTTTATTTTCCTGCATATTTCCAATCCTTCCACCATTATGTTATACTGAAACAAAAAAATGCGAGGTTTGCAATGAAAAAAATATTATTGTTCGTCATCCCCTGCATACTGCTGAATATTTTTAACATTCCAGGTATCGGCGTTTACCTGTACCGCCCACAGGAATATTACACCATCAGCTACCAGCCGGGAGACTATACGCTATCCAGCCAGCAATTAGACAATCCCTATCAGGGATGGTACCACATCTATGGATATGTGCTCTCAGATACGGAGCTTATCAATGTGGATGATATGCAAAAAGCCATTGCAAAAGATAGAAACCAACTTGTCCTTGTGCAAATCAACCTGCTGGAATACCCGGATTCTGAAATCAGCGCCCTGGGGCTGTCCCAGCTGGAAACTATCCTGCTCGCCTGGCGGGACGCCGGTAAGCAGATAATCCTCCGCTTCCTGTATGATTGGGATGGTAAAGCAAGGGAAACAGAACCAAAGGATATTTCCATTATCAAACGCCATATGGAGCAGACCGGGGAAATTGTCAACAAATATGCCAAAAATATTTATCTCTTACAAGGCATTTATGTGGGCAACTGCGGCGAGATGAACAATTCCAATTATATGTCAAAGGAAAACCTGCGTGAACTTGCCGCGCATCTGCACTCCATCATCGACCCTGGCATTTACTTGTCCGTAAGGACCCCGGAACACTACCGCATTGTCAGCCAAAGTTCGCTGCCGATTTCCGGGGAAGACGCTTTTTCCGGGGAAATTGCCGCCAGAATCGGACTTTTCAACGACGGTATGTTAGGCTCTGCCAATGACCTGGGCACCTATGGAGATAAGCCTTTTGAGATTTCCGACGATTTTACCGGCAAAGGCACCCGCAGCGAAGAGATTGCTTTCCAAAACTCACTCTGCGATTACGTGCCAAACGGCGGTGAGGTTGTCCTGGACAACGAATACAATGATTTCGCCAATGCCGTGGAAGATTTGAAAAATATGCACGTCTCTTACCTTGACTCCCGCTATGACCTGCAGGTACTGGACAAATGGCGAAACGATACCTACCACGGAGATGACTGTTTTGACGGCGCTGACGGATACTCCTATATCGGAGCCCACCTCGGCTACCGCTATGCCATACGCTCTTCAGATTGTTCCTTTGACAATTTCCATAATACCAACGCCACCTTATCTGTCACTATGGAAAACAGTGGTTTTTCTGCGGGCTACCGTCCATTTCTCTCCACCGTTACGATTGTACGCGAGAATGGCAGTATCTGCGATATAATCTCTGTGGATACTGATAACCGTCTCTGGAAAAGCGGAGAAACTGCAACCTGGACTGTCCCCCTTGATATCCGTACTTACCAGTCCGGAAATTATCAAGTTTATTACCGGCTTTACGATCCTGCAAGCAGCCGCAATATCCTGCTTGCCAACGAAACTCCTGCCCGGAAATACGGCTATTATATTGGTTCATTCACGGTCGGATATAAAGCGCCCTCAAAAACTGATACCCCGGAGCTGCCCCAATAACACGCTGCCGTCTTCAGAACAGGCATTGGCAAAAAACAGCGGGCGTTTGTCCCGCTTCCTGCGCAGCGTAAGAGACAACGGACACGCTGACCCCTCCCCTTTCTGCCGCGCGCCGGACAATTGCCGCCCGGAATCTATTACTTTCTCTGGCAGCATTGCCGTGATTTCTCTCGTCTCCCGCGGCAGCATGCCGCAAAGGCTATCCGGCAGCACAATCAGCGATTTTCCCAGCCGGAGCGACAGTTCTGCCTCCTCTGTCAGTGTGGAAAACCCTGTATTTTCTATATCCATCTTCAAGCAAAAATCTTTCTTTCCTTCCAGCCTGGCTTCCCTGACCACAAAACGGTAGCCCAGATGGCAGCCAATATAATCAAATACGCTTGTCTGTTCCCAGATACCCGCCTCCTGCCACTGTGTTTCTTTCCACTGCTGCAGTCGCCTGAAATCATGCTTACTGTTGAGGTAACTGACATGTGTGCGCTGCAGCTCCTCTGCCATCTCCTTAAATGATAATTCCAGAGAATCACCTACCGCTTCCCCGCCATAGGGAACAAACGCGGCGATTCGCCCTGTAAATTCTATCTCCTCTTCCCGACACCACTGTCCGCGCCAGCCGCTTTCTGCTTTTTTCTGCCAGCCATATGTGCCGAGATGGTCCGGCGAGCCGAACATACCGTCATTGAACAGACCTATCCTATCTGTGCCAGGCGTAGTGTTTTGGGGATGCAGAATCCGCCACTGCTGCGGTGTACGCACGGCAATAGCGATATTCCCCACAGCCTCCTGCCAGACACGCAGCAACTGTTTCAGCTTTTCATCTGAGAGAAACTTGGAATCATGCATCTCCCCCCAGCTGCCCACCAGCAGACCCTGTACAAGTAAAATCTCTTCGCAGTGCGCCCGGACAACTGCACCTAGCTGCCGCATATGTCCCATGACTGTATCTAAAAACTCCGGTTCCCTTTGCATACCGCACCCCTCCCTGTCATAGGTAATGCGCAGGATGATTTCTTTATGATTGTTGGCAAAAAAGTCCAGAATGTCCGCCAGATTGCATAACGCTTCCTCAGACAGCCGGCAATCCCGGAATACACCAATATCAATGAGCGCCAGAACTATTGTTTCCTGTGCGCATAAACACCAGTACAATTCCTCAAAATCCGGCTTTTCCTCCAAAGCAAACGGATAGATACGATACCAGCCGCAAGATGGGTTTTGCAGATAGGCTGTGCTCTCCGTTAGGGTTGCCGGTTCAAATCGAAGGCGCTTTCCTCTCTTAATAAAGTTCATTTGACAGCTTTTCCTCTGTTTCCAATTTAAATAATTTTATTTTAAATACTATGGCTAATATAGAAAAAAACATGCGGAACATGTACAGTACCGGCTTCCAGCCGGAATGCATACTGTTGCCTTTCGTACGCGGATGCATCACTGCCGGTATCTCCCGAATCTGAAAACCCAGCAAAAGCATCTGCATAATCATGTTGGCATCCGGGTATTTATCATCAAAATGCCCATATTGCGAATAGTACAACACTGTGCGCCGGTTCAGCCCCTGAAGCCCGGTGGTGGGGTCCGCAATCTTACGCCCGGTTACCGTCTTTATCATAAAACGAAACAAACGGTAAGCAAATTTTTTCACCATTGTGGTATTGTAATCAGAACTGCCCGGCATAAATCTGGAGGCAAGCACGATATCCGGCGCCTTCCCATATTCATCCTTTCGCTTTAATTCCTGATAAATTTGTCTGACATTGCAGGCGTCATGCTGTCCGTCTGCATCCATCTGTATAACATACTTATAATCCCGGCGGATTGCATACTTATATCCCAGCTGCAGTGCACTGCCATATCCCAGATTAAATACATGTGTAACCAGCGTATGATGCCTCTCCTTCACTATCCAGTTTGTGGCATCCTTTGAGGCATCATTCATAACCAATACATCCGAAAATTTCTGGATTTCCGGCTGTTCCAGCTTATCCAGTACTTTCGTGATATTCTTCTCCTCATTATATGCAGGAATGATAATCAATACTTCTTTTTGTCCTCTCCCATCCATACCGGCAACCTTCCTCCTCCATAACCCATTGCTCTGTCACAGCAAATCAAGCAGCTGCTGCATTTCTTCTTTATTTTCCAGCCGTTTCTTTGCCGCTGTATCTCCCAGCCGTTTCCGCTTTCCTTCATCTTCTATCAAAGATATAATGCTGCCTGCAATGCCCTCTGTCGAAAATCCACAGAGAATTCCATCATCACCATCGCTAATCTGCTCCCTGTTGCCATTGCAGTCAGAGGCGACAATGGCGCAGCCCATTACCTGCGCTTCCTGCACGGCAATGCTTTTTCCCTCAAATCGTGTAGCATGTACATAAATATCGCAGTCTCTATAATACGGATATGGGTTATCCACTGCCCCCAGCAGCCTGAAATCCCGTTCCAACCCCAGGCTTTTAATTTGTTTCTCCAGGGACTCGCGCTGGTCGCCCTCCCCCAGCACATACCAGCGAGCCCTATATCCCGCATCCTTTATTTTTTTCATGACGGTAATCGCTATGTCGTAAGCTTTCTGATATGTCAGCCGCCCTACTGTAAGCAGTCGGATTCCCTCAAAATTATCAGAAAATCCGCCTTCTCTGTCTGCAAGCATTAAAATCCGTTCACGGTTTATAATATTATGGAATATGCCGGTCTTTTCCTCCCATTCGGGGTACACCTGTAAAAAACTTGTGCGTACTTCCTCCGAAACGGCAAAGATACGTTCAAACTTTTGATAGCAATTCTTATCCATCTTCCTCGAATACCCGGCATTTCCATAATCAATATGTACAAAGGCCGCCTTTTTCCTGGCCCTGACATGGTCTGCCGTGAAATATGTGGCGCCGCCCTCCAGATAAGCAATGGCAAGGTCGTACTCCTGCTTAGGATATTCGCCGCCATCGGAAATCATACGCCACAGCAGCTTATCCAGCTGGAATTTTTTCTTTCTTTGCATCTCAAGCGCCACAGCAATCAGATGAAATAACTTACGCAGCCATCTGCCGTTACGAAAAAAACTGCGGATTACCGTTTTGTGTATATGCTGGCGTCCATTCTCCGACAACACGGAAGTATCGCAGTATGTGCGGTTTAACACCTTCACATGGCTGGGCAGTTCACGTACCAGCTCTCCCTGGCTTAAGATTACATAGAGGGAAATCTCATATTGTTCCGATGGAAGACAGCGCATCAATTCCAGCATTGCCATCTCTGCACCTGCACGACCCATCGTATTGATGACAAATAAAAGCTTTTTTTTCATGCTATTTCTCTTCCTCTTCGTCTGTCAACCTGTCTTTTAATTTCTGCAGAATAATCTCATTTTCCTGATTTAACAGTGATACATGCATGGCAAGTTCCTGATTCTTGCGCAGTAACTGGGACACTGCGCAGCTTAAATAAAAGAAACTGAATATAACGGCAAGGCTGATAAGAAGAAATGCCGGTATCGCTTCCTGAGGGACCACCTTGCTCCAGTCTGATAGTCCAGGCACTACGCCCAGAAGAATAAGCACCACAGCAAATGCGCTCCAGCAAAGTTCAATTCCTACTGTAATTTTCTGGTAAACAAAAGAAACGAAATCTACAATCAGAAGCACAATCCCTTCCAATACCGTTATCATACATAAGATACCTGCAATCATTCCTCCTTCACCATCCTTTCCTCTTTTCTATCTTCATGTATATCATATACCTTGGAGGGAAGTTTCTTCCCTTTTGCAAATTTTATCAGGAGCCCTGCACAAAAGATATGTTCATCCAAATGCCTTTCTACCCAACGGAGCCTGAGATAAGCAACGCACCAGCCGAGCAGCGAACCAACAACAACGCCGATTCCATACCAGGTCTCTGTAAGTTCCACAGCATAAATCGTTACGCCCAAAATCCCTCCCAGAAAGAACATTGATGTAAGCATTGCCCCGATTAAATCATTGAAATAATAAAGAAAGATGATAGCGGCATACATCAAAAACAAGATAAAAAATCCCGCTGCCAATGCCGGGTAAATCTGCATCACCAACCCGGAAAATCCAAATTGCGGCAGCATCACCACACAAATCAGGAAAATGCAGATAGATATAATAAACTGGATACGCACCAAGTTCATCAACTCAGCCGCCAGCTGCCGGAACATACGCTTCTGCGCATTGCGGATATCCACCGCCCTTCCGCCGATTACCGCCTCAGAATATGCTTTATATTTTTCACGGAAATGCATCTCTAACCGGGAAATCAAAATGACCGTAGAGGAAATATTGGTAAACATTGCCAGACAGGTCGCCATATCATAGGCAGGCGCACAGACAAAACTGTTTGCTACCACCATCTTGATATCGGTAGTCCAAAATACAAAATTATGGATATAAAGCCCCATCGTATAAAACAAATCCGTTACAATCAGCATCCAGTGTTTTTTCATATAAGAAATTACCGGCCAGTATCTGCCGCTGTTCTTCTTAAAATAACGCTTCACCATGGCAATTTCTTCGCAGGCAATCAATAGGAATCCCGCCGTAATCGAAGCCAGCATCGCATCTGTCACCGGAAAGGAAAACACATGCACCAGTACCAATGACAGTACAAAGGAAAATGCCATGCCCACAAAGAAGAAAATCGTTATTTTCTTATAATCCTTACATATCTGCAGATATTTGATGACATAAAACACCAGCACACAGCCCATATATCCGCAGAATCCCGTAAACGCATATAAGACGCCTATCCTGCCTACCACAACCTCATGGATACAGAATGGAATGCCCAGCAGGCTGCTGAGTACGACGTTCATTATCAGCCCAATATAAAAGCAGGGGCGGATATCCTCATAGCGCTCCTCAAAAATCACATCTGACATGTATTTGGACAGCACCGAGTTAAATGGCGCAGTGGTCAGCATAGAAAATATAAACATATACAAAATCGTACAAGACATCAATTCGCGCGGCGCATAAGCCACCTTCGACAGTTCCAGTGTCTCGCCCATCAGGATAATATTCCCAATAATCAGAAACATCGGCGCCACGGTAACAATTGTACTATACCCGAACCCTATCAAATCGGCTATCAGCGTATTCTTTTCAAAAATCTGATTCAGCCTTACTCCAATACCTGCCATAGCGATAACCATGCCTTTCTCAACTTCTTGCCGTATCTTCTATATCTGCCCAGTTCTCAAAGGGTTCCTCACCCAAATCTGCCCAATCCTCCAAAGATTCATCCTCCAAATCCGCCCAGTCTTCAAAAGATTCATCACCCAAATCTGCCCAATCCTCTAAAGATTCATCAACAAAACTTGCCCCATTTTTAATAGATTTCTCCTCAGATTCCTCTTTTCCCGATAGTGTCTCCTCCACACGTACTTCCCCACTTCCTGAAGTTTTCCCCCAGAATAATTTTCCCCTCATCGGTGATTCCTCTTCAGAGCTTTCTTCGCCCTGCAGCTTTCTCTCTTCAAATTGGTTATAAATTTCGTTATATTTCTTTTTCATATCAGAAATCTTATATTTGTGCATTAGCCGCTGGTAGCCATTTTCACCCATACGCAGCCTTCGCTCAGAATTATTGGCAAGTTCCAAAATCGCATGGGAAATTTCCTCAATATTCATAATGTGGGTAAGGATTCCGGCTTCTCCAAATTCATCCCCTTCCCCATAAAGCAGCCCCCGGCAGTTCCCGACGTCCGTAGCAATTACCGGTCTGTGGGCAGCATAACTTTCTAAAATCGTCAACGGCTGACCTTCGCTGATACTGGTGAGAATTGTCATATCCATTCGCCCCAGATATTCCCTGACATTGATTCTTCCAGTGAAAACAATGTCCTTAATCTGCATCGCCTCCACCAAATCAAAACATTCCTCCGCATATTCCTTATCTTCATCATAAGGTCCCATCACCCACAGTTTAAGCTTTGGCTGCCTTGCCTTGGCATAGGCAAATGCCTGAATCATAGTCTTGACATCCTTAATCGGCGTTACCCGCAGCACTGCCCCAATATTGATGAACTGCCCATCTTCCTCGGTTTTCTGAGGCAGAGCATCAAACCCATCTATATTGATTCCATTTGGCGTCACAATAGTCTTTTCTGCCGAGCAGCCTAATTCTATCTGCAGCTCTCTGGCATGTTCATACAGGCTGGTGACAAGGTCCGCTTTCTCATAAGCCAGCTTGGACATCTTGCGGAACTGTTCAATCCAGATATTCTTGTAGATACCCTTCACCCATTTTGCCTTGATTAATTCCTCTTCCCGCTCCCTTGTATAGATACCATGCTCGGAAATTAGAAGGCGGCTCCCATGGCGGTCATGCGCCATACTGCCCAGCACGCCTGCATATCCGGTTGCTACACAGTGGTATAAATCTGCTTTTGGCACATCCATCATCAATGTATGGAACAGCGGCAGGTAGATGGAACGCATCGTCCACAAGAAATCTGAAAAAACCACCTGGCTGTAATTCAATGTATAACAGTCCATGACAATCCGGAAAAAATCAGGTCCCATCAGCAAGTCATTTAAGGACAAATGCGGCCTGCGGAAAAACTCAAACAACGTATGCCAATCAATCCGCTGATTCAGTACCAGGCTACGCAATGCACGGTACTCATCATCACTCATTTTGATGGATTTACCTTTTTTGTTTTGATACCAGTCTTCATCCTCGAGATACAACTCATGCACTTCCGCCAAATTTTCCGGCAGTTCATAGACGAACTTTCCCCGAAAAGAGCGATTCGCCACAATTGTAAGCAATATAAATTCCGTTTCAGGGAATGAATTGATTAAGCTGTGTATCCAGCTTGACACACCGCCCACCACATATGGGTAACATCCCTCTGCGACAATGCAAACTTTCAAATAACCTGCCATTTACACCATCCTCCTCATCTATTGCTGTCTGTACCAACACATCTCTGTTTGCCTGAGAAATCTTAAGGCTGCTTATCCTTCTCGAAATAATAATACCTTCCCTGTTCTTCCTCCAATTCCAGCTGTACCTTAGGCTCTGTCGCCGTAATCAGGTACGCGCTTTCCTCTATCCTGGTAAATTCAGCTCCAGTTGCCTGCTTGATTCCTTCTCCATGCGTCCTCAGAATAAACCATGCCTCTTCCTCAAAATTGGAAATATCGAGGGTAAGCTTATTTCCTTCCCTCTGCTGTTGATAATCCAACGCCAGAAATCTGCGGATATGCTGATTGCTCTCCGAAAGCGTTGTCTTTTCAAATTTACTGAACCGTCTCCAGTATGTCCGGGTATTGCCGGCAAACTTCCGCGAAAGCTTCTCCCAGGAATCCTCATCACTCTCTGGAAAGGCAATCTTTTTGAGGTCTACCTGGATGTTGGAATACCCTAATGATGTCTGAATGCTCATCATACGAAGATTTTCGCTGAATTTATGGCTGTAGCCATCATTAATACCAGTCTGTTTGATGATTCCGTCCCCCAGATAGGATACCAAATCCTGCGTTTTGTCATAATCTGCAAAAACGGTCCGTATCTTACTCAATTTCTCACGCTTTAGCGCCTCTTCCAACTCTTCATCGCTCATATTTCCCTGATAGAAGGACAAGAGAGAATACTCCGGCACTACTCCGTCTAATAATTCAACATCCTCATCCAGTTTCTCTGAGATATCCATATCTTCTTTATGCGTCCCAGAAAGTCCGGTCTCCGCTTTCTGCTCCTGAAAAAGCTTCATATAATAGACTAACGCGTTCCCCTCTGGTTCCAGTTCATCCTCATACTCCAGCTGCGGGATAAGCATACAAGTCATTTTATAAGAATTCTGCTGAGCAACAGACACGAGCCCCGGCCATACAACATCACGGTTGACCGCTGGCAGCGACCGGCTGTACCGCTCCATAATCTCCGCCTCATTTTCATTTGCCAAATCAGGGAAATTCAACACTACCATATTCTGCGCATTGATAACCGGATAAATGTCATAATCTTTAATTTCCGTCATCATCGCGCTCAGAATGCCAATCCCTGCGTTTGTAGACAAATAATCACCGTTTACCGCAAAAACCATGGCATTCTGGTACTTATTTCTCCATATGACAGCCGGAAGATTCTGGTTCTTGGTAATTACATCCCCTTCTGGCATCATGTAATACTCTTCCATCACTTCATCTTCCATCATCCCCTGCATAAACATCTTTGCGCCGCCGGAAATCCTGTACCAGGGCATCTCTAAATCCAAATCCTGCTGCGTCTTTTCCATGGTCTCATCCAGGATATACTCTTTCAGTCCTCCCAACAGAAAACCGTCCATCAGCCGGATTCCCTCAACTTTAATCTCTTCGTCAATAATTGCATTGATTCCCAGCAATTTTCTGAGCTTGGGATTTCTGGACACATCCTTCACATCCGGCAGATTACAGAAAATCAGGTTAACACCCACTTTGGCATAAGTAGCCAACACAGAAAGTTCCTTGTCAAAATCCAGATAAGCGCTGTCTATCAAAATTGCCTCCGGCAGATTTTTGGGCTCTGCCTGATATTTTCGCAGAGACTTAAAGCTCAGCAGACGACGCTTGGAATACAGACACCACTGACTGACCATGCTGCCCACGGCGCCATCCCTGTTATCACCGATAAATACAACAAACCTTCCCGATTTCTTCCCATCCGTTTTTGTCGCGGTATAAACAGATTTCCCGGTAAATTTAGTATTCGTTGATTCCTCATATCTATTTTGTCCATAATTGTTTACCTGGTTCTTGATAACCTCTGGAACCAGAAACATAAACACTACCACCAGCATTATCAGCGTGATGGAAAAAAAGTTTCTGCGGGATACCATACGAAATCCTCCACTGCTGCACAACCAATCCTTTTTATCATAAGTCGGCGCGCATCATCAATCCTTATCCTCAATCGCAAAATTAAACGGTCGGTATAAATCCTGCTCTACACAATAACACACGAAATTGTCTGACTCATAATATATTTTCACATCATTGGGATAGAGTTCTGCAAAATCCTGCGCCCATTCATATAGTTTGGACATTTCTATCAGGCGGTTTATCCCCTGGTACATGGAGATGCCCGCACCGACCGGCAGCGGCTCATCGGCAAATACTGCCGATATCTCCGGCTCACCGCCTCGATAAGCCTGCCCATACATAACTGGTATCTTCTCTATAAAAAAGTAAACCTTCGATGTCGGAATGGTTACAGAATGAGTCCTGCCCTTTCTCTCCAAATCCCTCAAAAAAGTATGTACCTCATGATGGTATCCATAATCTTCCCCCATCCGCAATTCATCGTTGGCAGAACAGATTGTCCACGTGAAATCCTTGTTATCGTGTAAAATATTTGTCAGGCAGAGAATTGCTTCATTCGTCTGCAGCGCCGGCGTATCCCTGGGTGTACGCATAAGCCCCGCCTGGTCGCCGTACACAGCCACAGCTGCCAGCGCCACCAAGGAAACAGTATTCAGAATCCATTTTTTCTTGAACCAACCGAAAGTCAGCTGCAATACGCCATCCACACACAGACTCCAGGTCGCTACCAGAACATAAACATAAAAGATACATGTTCTTGTTTCATCCATAAGCGTGGGCAGCCCCAACTTGTCAGATGCCTGCAAGATAGAAAGCGCCACCATTCCTGCCGACAGTGAAAGACAGCGCGCAGCGTAATCTGTCTGCCGCACAAGGAAGAAAATCAGCGACAACAGCGCCAGAAGAACCATTGACCCTACCAGAAATATCTGAAAAATCGGATAGCTGTCAAGAATAATATAAACACTCATAACGTTCCAGAAAGCTTCCACTGCCGTTTTTAGCTTGGATATCACTTTTTCAGGCAAGGATTTCTGGTGGACGACAAAGCTGCCATCACTCATCGTTTCCGTTCTGTTCTGCGCTCCCCCTGTCTGCTGTCCGCCCTCTGACAAATCAGTTCCGGCAGAACCTTCTGCATTTGCCGAAGTATCTCCTGCAGATTCCTGATTCTGCACTGGTGCAGCCTGCACAAAATCTTCTTTGTTCTCCCCGGAAATGACTTTCATTCCCCAACCAAGAGAACCTTGCAGCGGAGTCCCCATCGCAAATGCAATCAACATTGGCAATATTGCTATAAAAATAGAAATTATACCCGTCAGCATGACCTTACCCAGATATTTCGGCCGAAATAAACGGAAAGAATATCCACAGGCAATTCCTATGCACAAAAGCCCTGCTATCATGGTATCATAGAAATGAGCGGATAAAGTCATGCCAAAACTGACAGCAAAACCTGCCAGATACCAGAAACCGGCGCTTCCTGTCATAGCCTTGATTTTTTCCTTTAAAGGAATCCTGATTTTTTGTTCCTCCACCGTCCGTTTAAACAACCTTCTCTTGGGCGCAGCTTGCTCTACAACCTCTTCCACCTGTGAATCCACGCTGGTCTTGACAATCCCCCGTTCTTCTATCCTGATGATGCTCTCTTCACTCAAAGGCAGCAGTTCTTCTTCCTCTGCCTGTCTTTTCTTTTGCAATTCCTCGCTTTCTTTCTTCCTCTCAAAAAATGCAAACAGATAATATATGGAAGGAAGAATGAAAATCATGCCAAATTCCTGTGGTAAGGTACTAAAAAAGCGAAGAAATGTACTCTCTCCGAAAACTTGTAAAAATACATAAATATACACGCCTACATAGGGGGCGAATTTGGACTTACAGCAATATCTGGCAAACGCCAGCAGAGCATAATGGAACATCAAATTCTGCACAATGCAGAATACCCGTAACAGAACGTAAGTCGGAATTGCGAAAACCTCATGCAGATAATAGATGACGCAGTGAAAACCAAAGGGGTAGATTCCGGCAACGAAAATTTTGTTGTGCCCCAGATAATTCACCCAATAATTGTGCACTGGCAAATCCGATGCGCAGTATCCAAAATGCTGCAGCAAATTTGTTCCATAAATATAACATATTCCTGCTGTCAAAATTGTCACCAGGACAATATCTATAAAATTCCTGCCAATGCGGGAAAACAATGCGCGCACTCCGCGTTTCAGAAGATGCCAGATACCCACACGGACACGCAAAAGGAACAGCCGGGTTCCAACCTGCCCGCCTGCCAGCCGCTCCAGAAATTCAAACAAATCCTGCAGCATTTCCATAGGTTTTTTCTTATAAAGAATCACATAAATCCCCGCACATGGAAGAATCGTCAGAAGCGTCAAGGTCACGCGGTTTGAGATATGCAAAAGTTCCAGGACAGACACCAGATTCATCATATAGAAATTGCCGGCCATCTGATACGCGATAAACCGCTCACAAAACCTGAGGTGTTTTATTTTACGATACAACAGCAGCGCCGGAAGAGCCAACGTCATCACCAGGTATGATGCAAGGCTCCAGATAACCTGTAAAATTGTCAGAACTTCCATTGACACTGCCATCACCTCCTAACCAAACGTACGAATTAACGCTAACGTCTCTCTGTCAATTACAATACTGGATTGCTTTAGTGCATCCATTGTCTTAAAAAATTTCTCCTTCTCCTGTGCCGTAAAGTACAGCTTCAGCTTACAGGTATAGCTGGAAAGTTCTTCCGGATACTGAGCCATCGCGCGGTCGCACCAACGCTCCATTGCCTCGAAATCCCGGACGTCCAGCAGCCGCAGACAAATCCATTCATAATACTGGCTGGTAAACCTGTGTGGATTCTTGCGGTATAAAACCTCACCCACCTCGGCAAACTTACTGACCATATTCTTCTGTTCCATCTCTGTAAAGACTTTCTGCTCCAGTACGCTATTCATATAAGGAATCAAATAGAATTCACAGTCCGTTTCCTCCTCAGCTTCCTCCTCAATCTCCCGCCAGACCTTCTGTACATTACCGCGGAACCCATTCAGTTCGTCCTGCAGCACGGAAGCCGCATAGTGCGAAGTCTCCGAATCCTGGCTATTCAATGCCAGGGATATCGCTGCTAGCGAATTGTGGATATCGCCGCGGATAACATTGAGCATCAAACTTCTCAGGCTTTCCTTGTCGCTGACGGCTATCGCCTCCTCCAGGGGAGCCATATTTCTTTCCCGCTCTTCATCGGCACGCTCATTCGTCTTCACGCGCTCTTTACTAAAGATAACATCTTCCAAGTGGACGTCCTGCCGAAACACAAAGCGAAACATCAGATGCCCGACGCCAAAGAAGATTGGTCCGACCACCGGACAAAGCAGCATAACCACAAAATTCATGATATAGACCGCCTTGCCGTCTCGCATCGGCGGTTCTTCCTGCTCCTTTTCTCCCTTATCATCCTCCGGTTCCTGCCGTCCGGCAACCAGCAAACCAAACAGCAGATAAATAACAGATACCACCGTATTTGCCAGAAGGATACAGCAGAAGAAAATTTCCTTCATTGTCATATCCCCACATCCTCCTGAATCACGCTGTTATAACCGGTTTTTGCAAAACGCTTGATTACGTAGTCGGCGTCTTTGCTGTCTGTATTTGATAACAGGGCGCAGAGCCTTCCGTCTGACATCTTGCCAATATAATCGCTCTGGCGCATCAGCCCGGCTAACTCATCCCCGCTTTTCTCCAAATTTTTGCCTTCAATATCTATCTCCAAAACCGTACACTCGGTAAGTCCTTTATTCCTCGCTGTCAGGTATGCCTTTACCAGAGACTCAAACGCCTCCGCATCCAGCACTTTTGTTCCCTGCAGGTAACGCTGCTGCTCCAATGCATCCAGATATCGGTTGGCACGCAGCACAGCATTCTGAATCAGATAGCCAATAATAATCAGCATGTTAGCCTGACTCAGTGTCATGCGCTCCCATGGAATACCCCAGACCATAAGAATCAGCTGCATCTCATCCTCCGCATAAATGGCATCCGCCATCAAAGGATACTGCGGATCCATGCTGCGGTTGATATAAACCCTCTTCTCTTTGAGCAGGCGATACATATCCTCCATCTTCGTATATTCTATGGAATTGCCCAACTCCCTCGCCTTGGGGGACGTCGCAGAAAACAGACGCGCATAAGACCGGTTGGCAATCGTATAGATTGCTACATCCTTACTATCCACCAGCTTGGCGAGGATTTCTGCCGCGTAAAACAATACCTCAGATGGCTCGTACTGGTCCAGGCTGGAAGTAATCTCATAAATCTTACCAAAACTGTCATTCTGATTGACAAGCTGCACCTCCAGCAGATTCTTGATGCGGACATTACTGGTGTTGATATCCTGAATATCATCCAACTGCGTTACCATGTACTGCACTTCATGCTTATTTTCATTGCGAATGTTGCGCAGCCGGTCCTTCATATAGCCGACCGCAAGCCCTAAAATAAACAATTGTGCAATCCATACATATGTATTATAATCAAGCAGCACTTCCAGACTGCTGCGGTTATACATCTGTCGGAAACAGTAACCTCCCACTGCAAGCACCGCCGAGAACGTTGCCTGCTGCTGCCCATACACTATCGCAAACAGCAGAACATACAGCAAATAGAAATCCAAATTTGCAAAATACCGGCTGCCAACCGCCCGATTGTTCAACATAAAAAAGGGGATAAAACAAATCATATTCTCTATGAAAGGCACTAACGCCTCAAAGATAACACGCAGCGTCTGCCGCCAGTTTCGTTTCTTTTTACCTCTGACATCCTCCAGATTGATAAAACTGGCGCTGTATTTCTTAATATATTTTGCCATCTTGGCGACAACTTCATCCACATGGTGGAAAACCGTCATGCCAAGCTCACTGTCAAAAACGCCGTTGTCCAGAACTACACGCATCAAACTGCCCACGGTATTGTCTGTGATGGAAATTCCCTCTCCCATCTGTTCCTGGATTTTCTTTGCCAAATCCATCTCATTGATTTCTTCACCGGAGGAAACATGGTAAAGTTCCCGCCCAAGTTCCTCAGCGGCAACCGCTTTATAAATTGCCTCCACCGCATCGTTGACATATAATAAGGAAAAAACTTTGTTGGCATTTGCCTGAATGTACCCAGTCTCTAAGGCCTCAATGCACATCTTGGCACAAGGATTGGTGTCTATCACTGTGCGGTTATCGCCCATCTGCTTTTCCGGCATCATATAAAGATGGTCCATACGCAGAATTACCGTGTCCGTACCCATCGTCTGTTTATAATTGCGGCAGACATCCTCTCCCTGGGCGATAGCAACACTGCGGAAACTAAATGCAGAGGTCTCTTCCCGCTCATCAATATTATTCTGGTAGGACTGAGAGTAAACTTCCTCCGAAGAGAGGTAGATAAAACGTCCTTTTTTGAGCATGGAAAAGGACGTCAGAACGTTCTGCAGCGCAGTCTGGTAACGCACCGATTCTTTCCGCGGGTCTGTCCAGTCAAAATTGTAATCATATACGCCTAAAAAAATCGTGGCATCCGGACGAACACTGTCAAAAATCTCTTTCAGACAATCGCTTTCATAGGGAAAACGATACTTTTCATAAGCATTCTTATAAGCGCCAACCTGGTTCTTATTACCAGTCAGCACGTAACAACGGTGTCCTTCTTTATTTAGCTTGTTAATCATTGTCCGCATCAATTCATTGTCACTGCCGACCAAAAGTATTTCCATGATGTGCGCCTCACTTATCCCCTATGGATACTCCTGCAGCTTCCAGCCCCTCCAAAAAATGCAGGATATCCTCTTCTACCATCTCTTTGCTGATTCCGTACTTCTTTGCCAGATGTTCTGCAATTGCCGCTTTATCCAAGCCCTGGCTGGCAAGTTCCCAAATCCTGGCTCCGCTCTCATTTAAAGCAATCGGTTCTATATAACTTTTCCCATCTTGCTGCATATCCAACAGCCAGTAACTTCCTGCTGCTTTCCTGATTCTATATCTGGCATTCACCTACATTACCTCAAAAAGTTATTCTCTATGTCTCCTAAATTTCTTTACAGCATGGACAGCCACCGCCACTTTATGACGGATAGGACGCATCCATAGCCAGACCAACGCATATGCGCGATAATAAATATTGCCGACCGAAACATGCTTCCCCTTACGGATAAAAGCCGCCAAACTGCCGCGAATCTGGTCCTGCCGCAGCGGTCCCTCTATTTCCGTCTGGTTATCTCCCACCATATAAACGCCGTCCTGTCTGACCCGCCAAATCCGGTGAAGCACCAAGATACTGTTATCTCGCCGATAAAGCACGACATCACCGCGTCTTGGCACATACCCTTGCAGTGGGGCAAGAATCACGCTGTCCCTGTCAGGCACAAGCATCGGATACATACTGTAACCGTTGATGACCGTCTGGACCGTGTGCCCATCTTTCAATAATTGCTCAATATCTGCTCTCGATTCCATTTTCGTTTCCGTTAAAACTGAGATATTTCCTCTTCTTCTCTTTATATTTTTATTATATCACTTTTTATATAGAAATGCTATAATAATAATATATTCTACCAGTTCAGCCAGCCGGAATGAATTGGGGAAAATCGTGTTCTACACGTATTTTACACAATTCGCTTCGGTTGAGGGAACGCCTTCTTATGAGCAAAGTTAGCTGCGAAGCTGCGGGAAAACGCCGTAGGCGTCTTTGCGAATGGCGTGGGCTGAACTAACTGCCAGCCGGAATGAATTGGGGAAAATCGTGTTCTACACGTATTTTACACAATTCGCTTCGGCTGAGGGAACGCTTTTTACAGAAAGGAATTTTTATGCCAGAATTAAAAAACGGATACCTGCTTCATGAGATTGCCGGCATCCCTTATCTTTTACCTTATGGCCAGAATATCGCAGACTTCCGGCGCAGCATCCGTTTAAACGAATCGGGTGTGCTGCTTTACCACGCCTTGGAGCAGGGAGCCAACGAAAAAACGTTGCTGGAAGCATTAGTTTCACATTATCAAGCCAAAGATTCTGATATCCCCGCCTTGAAAGAGGATATTTCACATTTTCTCCTCCAATTAGAAGCTGCAAACATCCTCTCCCCGGCCGCTGATACAACTGCCCAAGCCGCTGATTATTATTTCCAAATCGGACCTGTGATTATTGCTTACCACGGGCCAGGAAAGCTGCTCCTCCCCTCATTCCGGGACTTTTCCTGTGAACACAGCGCTCCGGACCTAACGGTTCACATTGTACCTTCTTCCCCTGAGGCACATGTCAATGGGGATATCTTAGTCCGCACCGATGAGATGACTATCTGCAAAAACGAGGACAGCTATCTCTTTCTATATCCGCCAGAGTATGGAATTTCAGAGATGCATGTAACCATGGATGGCAGACATGCCGCACTTTTCTGCCCAAAACCTCACGCCAGCGGACTCTCCGAGCAAATTTTCCATGCACTGCGCTTCGCCTTCTTAATTTGCGCCCAACGTAAAGGCTTGTTTGCACTGCATTCCGCTTCCATCCTCTACCGGAACAAGGCATGGCTCTTCTCAGGTCCCTCCGGCGCTGGGAAGTCCACGCATACTGCACTCTGGAATCGCCGTTATCAGACGTCATACTTAAACGGTGACCTGAATCTGCTGGGGTACGAAGCAGGCAAACCCATTGTCTATGGCATCCCCTGGTGCGGTACTTCGGGCTGCTATACGACATCAACCGTCCCTCTCGGCGGTATCACTTTCCTCAAACAGGCTCCCACAGATGCTTTGCTTCCTTTAAATGCTCAGGAGATTGCCCTGCGCACTATACAACGCTTGGTATCACCCGCCTGGACCGCAGATATGCTGCTTACAAACCTTTCCTTTGTTGAAAAACTGAGCGTTTCCGTACCATTTTTCCATCTGCAGTGCACGAAAGAGGATTCTGCCGCCGCTGTCATCAAACAGGCTGTTGACTGCTTCGTATAATAAAAGGATGTTCCCAAGCCCTTCCGGCTTCTGGAACATCCTTTTGATTGTACGGATTAATCTGTAACGTACGGCATCAATGCAATATGCCTTGCTCTTTTGATGGCAACGGTCAGCGCTCTCTGATGCTTTGCGCAGTTACCGGTGATTCTTCTGGGAAGAATCTTGCCTCTCTCAGAGATATATCTCTTGAGCTTGTTGGTATCTTTATAATCAATCACATTATCTTTGCCACAAAATACACAAACTTTCTTTCTTCTGCGAACGCCGCCTCTCCTCTTCATGGGAGCATCGCCCTTTTCAGTCTTGTTATAAGCCATTTTCTCTGCCTCCTATCTAATTAAACGGTAATTCCTCGTCAATACCATCAGGAATATTCATAAAACCATCCCCTGCCGCTGCACTGGGCTCAGGCCTGGCTGCCGGCTGAAAACTACCGGCTGACTGCTCACTTACAGCCTTGCTCTCTGCAAATTCCTGATCCTCAACCACAACATCTGTGGTGTAGACTTTCTGACCTTCCTGATTGGTGTAGCTGCCTGTCTGGATTCTGCCAGTCACCGCTATCTTAATTCCCTTGTGGAAATATTTCTCCGCGAACTCTCCGCTTCTGCCAAATGCCACGCAGTTAATAAAATCTGCGGTCTGCTGGTCTCCATCACGTCTGAATCTTCTATCTACTGCCAGAGTATATCTTGCAATCGCCGTAGCATTCTCTCCCTGTGAATAGCGGACCTCAGGGTCTCTGGTCAATCTGCCCATAAGTATGACTTTGTTCATCTAATTTCCTCTTTCTATTTATGCCTCATCCTGTCTAACGCATAAGAAACGGAGCACGTTATCCTGAATACGTATACGTTTTTCAAGCTCTGCCGGACAATCTGGCTCAGCATCAAATTTGATGAAGTAATAGAAACCTTCTCTCATTTTCTGAATTTCGTAAGCCAATCTCTTCTTGCCCCACTCGTCCACTTCTGTAATAGTTCCGCCGAAACGTGTAATGTATCCTTTGGTCTTTTCTACAACTTCGGCTCTCGCTTCATCTTCAAGCTTTGCATTTACGATGAGCGCTAATTCATATTTGTTCATGCCTTGTACCTCCTTTTGGTCTTTTGGCCCCCGGTTCCTGCCGGGAACAAGGATAATTAATATATCACGAGTTAGTATATTACCATAATTATTCCTGTTTTGCAAGGGTTTTGTCCAAAAATACACGGATTGTCCCATAATATGTATCAGGATCTTTGTCCTGTGACTGTGCATGTCCTGCATTCTCTACAATCAGCAACTCTTTTTGCCAGGCTGCAGCTTCGTATAATTCCCTGCTCATCCCAACGGAAATCATAGCATCCTGCTCCCCATGAATAAACAGCGTGGGAGTCCTGCTCTTTGTCACGGCCTCTAAGGCTGAGGCGTCTTTGAGATTATACCCACCGCGCAGCCTGAGGGCCAGACACGCCGAATCCACAAACGGAAACGGTGGCAGCCCAAACCACTCCTTTATTTTCTCACCAAACATGGAATACGCATCGGTGTAGGCACAGTCGGAAATTACCGCCTTAACATTTGATGGCAGCGCCTCTTCCCCCGTTACCATCAATGCCGTTGCCGCTCCCATGGACTGCCCATGAAGTACAATCTCCGCTTCCTCATCCAGAGAAAGGATATATTGAATCCACAGCAAACAGTCATAATGGTCTGTCCATCCCATACCAATAAAATCCCCCTCACTCTCGCCCTGGCATCTGAGATCAGGGGCGAGCACCTGGTAGCCTTCCTCATGATACCAATACGCAAAAGGATAAAGTTCCTCCTTCCAGCCAGTGTACCCATGAAGCAGGATTACCCATCTGTGATTATCTGTACGAGGAAACAATTCTGCAACCAGCGTAAATCCATCCTCGCTCTGTATGGAAACTTTTTGTCTCTGTACTGTTTTCAGCCATTCTTTTGTTCCCTCTAAAGCCGCCCGCCCATTTTCCTGAATATCCTCTGTCTGCACCTGCGCCGCGTAGCCCTCATTTGTAATCCGCTCAAACGCCTGCAGGCGTTTCATAAATGAGGGCACCAGCGCCGCGCTGACAAGAAAATTTACCAATAGAAAATAACACGCCAGAACAATCACGGCTATACCGATGACTGCCAATGCCATCTTTCTTACGTTTCTCTTTCGTCCGCCCATTGTTTCATCCCATAAACATTGCCTGATAGTTGAAAAACCCCAAGAAACATAGCTGCGGCTTGGGGTTTTGATTTGTTATTAACTATATAGTAACATTCTCCCTTAAAGAATGCATCAGGAAAAATCTTCCTTTTTGCGGATTTGCCGGGTATTCTTTTCCACCAGCTTGCGTGCAACCATAATCTGGCGGCCGCAGCCCAGACATTTCAGACGGAAATCTGCACCCACACGCAGTACTTCCCATTCACTGCTTCCGCAAGGATGCTGTTTTTTCAGACGGACGATATCTCCTACTTCGTAAGCAATCGGCATAATCTTCCTCCCATATATAAAAAATTTGGTTTGTTATCTTCTCAGGCATTTCTTACCTGAATCTTGTCAAACAACTCCCCGATGCTTTCCTGCAGCACAAGATTGGCAATTGCATCCCTGGGCGTGGCTGACTTATTTACCAACACCAGCTTATCTCCCTGATAATAGTCAATCAGTCCTGCCGCTGGATACACGGCCAATGAAGTCCCGCCGATAATCAGCACATCGGCATTGGCAATATAATAAACGGCCTCCTGGATGGTTTTATTATCCAGACCCTCCTCATAGAGCACCACATCCGGCTTAATGTCCCCGCCGCACTTCTCACAATGCGGAACGCCTGTACTTTGCAGCATATATTCGGCATCGTAAAGCTGATGGCAGGATTCACAATAATTACGGTGTACGCTGCCGTGAAGCTCCAACACTTTTTGGCTGCCGGCAAGCTGATGGAGCCCATCAATATTCTGGGTCACCACTGCCCGGACCTTTCCCGCTGCTTCCAATTCAGCAAGTTTCTGATGCGCCATGTTGGGCTGTGCTGTCAGGCACAACATTTTATTGCGGTAAAACCGATAGAATTCCTCTGTATTCCTGCGATAAAACGTATGGCTCAATATTGTCTCCGGCGGATAATCATACTGTTGATTATACAACCCGTCCACACTGCGGAAGTCTGGAATTCCGCTCTCCGTAGACACACCCGCCCCTCCGAAAAACACGATGTTATCAGATTTCCCCACCATATCCAGAAATATTTCAATCTTCTCTTCCCTGTTTAATTCTGACATGAGTATTCCTCCTCTTTCTTAATCAACCTTACCGCAGCGCAGTCTTTTTCCATATATCTTACACCCATTATATCGTAGAATGGCTGCTTGTGGACAAATGTTTTCCCACATAACCTATAATACCGACACAATCCGTGGCATCTGGCATAAAATGTATTCTTCCCGGAAAATCCCCAGAAAAACTGATATGCCAGGAAAAGAACTCTTCCCTTTTATCCGAAAGCTCAAATATCCTCATTTTCCGCAGCTTTTCATTCTTTTTCACGCTCTCTGATTCTTCACGACAGCCAAAACCCATTTTATCTTTCTCAAATTTCCCATCAAAGTCTCGGAAATAATCCTCCAAAATCTGCAATCTTTTCATAATCGTCTTAATATGTAAAGAATTCCGCGATTCCTCTAACTGTTTTCTCACACACTCACAAAATACCAAATGAGGATAAAGGCTTTCTCTCTTCTCCCACAATTCTTTGCCGGAAGATACCATACGAAAAGCCTTCTGCCGTTCTTCCAACTCAAGGTTCTCAACATGTTCTGCAAAACAGCAGTTTCTAACTGACACCTTTTTATCACCCTCTGCTGCGGAAACATAGATTCCATAAATTTCTTCTTGCTCCCACGTAGGAGACGTCTGCAAACTGACCACATACCCCTCTGCCTCATAAGCGGCAAGACAGCCGATGGCGCTTTGCATACTTCCATCCGGCGTCTCTGTCAAAAATTCACTGCCTAAAAATTGCCTTTTATCCAATAATTGCCGCTTATATGCCATTTTACGGAATAAATCTTTTTCTTTTCTGGAAACATGGGGATTATCCAACCAACCGTATATGGTATACCCTGGGGCAAACTCTTTTAAGAACAACTCCTGTGTACAGTAAAAATCATTATCACTTTTTTTCGTTCTAATCATAAGGCACACGCTTAAAAACCGGCTCATTATGTTATCAAATTCTTCCTGACTATTTCCCACTGGCAGGAGAGATAATTCATTTATAATCATATGTACCTTCCCCTTATCTAAAATAGTAAATCTATTGCCTTATCCCACTCGTCAAAAAATCCTTCCGGCCAATTTGAAAGGCTGCCATCCTCCAATATTTCCGGTGATGTCTTCTCATGTTTCCAAATTCCGTCTTCCTCATATACTCCAAAATAATGAATCCCCACCTGTTCCGGCTGAATCTTTTGCTGTTTCACAGAAAGGCGCACTCCATTCAGCACATGGTCACTATGGGTCTCCATGATTATCTGCACACCATTAGCTGCAGCTTTTGCTGCCAATTCACCAATCTGTCTCTGCCCCTTGGGATGAAGATGTGCTTCTGGATTTTCAATAATCAATAAATCTCCTTTCCGTGCTTTGAGCAGTGCGACCACCACAGGAAGCACATAAGACACCCCAAATCCCATATTAACAGCATTTGTAGATTCTTCACCCATCATACTTTGCTTTGCATAGCGAAGCCCCATCATATTCACGTCCAGATAAGGCACTGTCTTCACCTTTATGCCCGGGGAAATCTCTGACATCCAGGCATTTACCTGCAACTCCAAAGTTCTGCTGTTTTCCTTATCATTTCGCATATTCTCATATACCTGCAAATCGCTGCCAAGAGAATAAAGACTGGATATGGTATACTCCCCTTTGGCACCCACCTGTGCCGAAGAATATGTTTCCCTGTCCAAATCATCATAATATCTCCTGGGTCCCAGACGTTCCGCACAAATATATTCAAATCCATCCCCACTTAAGTTATCCGGTTCCAAACGTAATATTCTATTACTAAAAACCAACGCTTTTTTACCTGAATCATACCTACACGCAAAAATGTCGTTATTTTCTTCTGCACAAACACAAATTTCATCATCCTTTTTATACCAGTAGGAAATATCTTTTAACGTTCCCAGACTAACATACTTCCCATTCAAAATAGCAACGTTTTCCCTCCCAGGCACTAGCTGTTCACTGGTTTGCCGCAAAAGAAGCAACGCCTGAATTATCGTAGACTTGCCCATGCCGTTTACCCCTGTAAACAGATTCAGTTCTCTGCATTCCACAGAAACCTCTTCAAAACATTTAAAATTTTTTACATAAATCCTTTTAATCATCTTTTTCCCCATCCTCCCCTAACACATCATTTACCAATAATATTATATCTGCAATTCTAGAATATACATTCTTGCGGTCTGGAGCTTTCAGTAAATAAAGATAATTACCATCCTCGCACAAATCCATGTACCGTTCCTGAACCTTATCCCGATGACGGACCAAACTTTCGATTTTATCATTTGACATTCCTTTAATAGCAATACACCAGGATTCAAAAATAGCCTTATTGATAGGTCTGCGGCGACCATCCCGGCATATTTTGCGGAATGCATTTCTACCCATAATACGACTCATATTCTCCATAACCCGCTCAAATCCCGACTTGATTTTCTCTAACGAATCATCATCTGCACGATTTAAAAATTTCATGCCTTCATTCAAAAACTCATCAATATTACCTGTGTATTCATCTAAATCCAAATAGCAAAACGACACATACCTTAACACAAACTCTCGGTCAAGCATCCTTTCACTTTTGACACTCCCATCGGTAGCTGCCAGGAAACTGTCCAACCCTGCACATTCCTGCAGAAATACGGTTGCTTTTCCCTGAAACAGAGCATTTCTGATTTCTTGCGGCTCCAGTTCCAGCCCTCCTGTGTTTATCCTCTTAAAAATATTAAATTTGACATTTGCAGGAGTCGCCGGATTTACCAGATAAACATTTATCACTGTCTCATCTATCCGTCTCTGGAACGCCCTGGGCAGCTTATCATAATTGCAGCCATTCAGTTCTGGAAAGAATTCCATTTCTTCCAACTTCAATGTCTTATCCACCACAAACTGCCGCAAAGCTGTCACCCGCTGCAATCCGTCGATAATCAGCCACCTCCCGTCATCTGAGGCATCAAAATAAAATGCCGGCAGAGGAATTCTCAAAAAAATGGATTCAATGAGCTGGCTTTTCTGCCGCTTATTCCACAGCCCTGCTTTCCTCTGAAAAGAAGCATCAAATTCTATTTCATCATTCTCAATCCTCTTTAACAATGCATCCAAAGTCAACGGCTTCATGGTTATATCAATCTTAGATGGATCAAATGGCCTGACTTTCTCACCCTCGCAGGAATACGCCGTTACATCCGGTTCTATATCGTCTTGAATCATGGTAATCCCCCGCTCCGAAAAATAGCTCATCACCTTGTCATAATTCTGCTCATTTAAGGTGAATGTCATATAAATCAAATTTAAATTTATGCAATCATTTTGCCCCTTGGCAATCTCCAAAAGTTTCTGCAAATCTTCAAGTTCACTCTTTTTAAATTCACTTCTTCTTAAAATAGATGTACCCATTCTTCTTCTCCTGTATAATATTCCCTGCGCCCTCTGACGTATACCGAATTTTTTAAGCTGTCTCTTATAAAACCTTATCTGACTTTATCCTATCTATTTTCATTGGCATATGGAAACCCCCTTATCCTAATTTCCTTAAAACCCTTCCCGCTTGCGCTGAATACGCAGTTCCTTGCGCTTCTCGGCCGCCTTCCACTCTGCCTTTTCACTCTCCGTTTCCAGCAATATGGAAGGAACCTGTCTGGGAACTCCCTTGTCATCCACGGCAACCAGCGTCAGATACGCGCGGTTGATGGGCTTGCGCGTACCGCCAAAATCTTCCACATAGGTATCCACCCGCACTTCCATCGATGTATTACCCACATAGGTCACTTTTGCAATCAGCACAACCAAATCATGTTGGAAAGCTCCCCGGATGAACCGAAGATTGTCAACCGAGGCGGTAGTGATATTGCCGCCGGAATGACGCATCCCCACCAGCCCGGCAATCTCATCAATCCATTCCATCAATTTTCCGCCAAACAGCCGACCCGCGGCATTCAAGTGCTCCGGGCGCACCTGATAAATGTGCTCTATCATAGAGTCTGATATTTTCTTGATTTCTCGTTCCATGCAGATTCCCTCCTGCTACACTATATTTAAATTTCCTCAATCACACACTGATGCTCCTTATCTTCCTTATTGTAATTTATTCCCACCAGAAGCGCTTGCCCGCCATATTCCTCTTTACACTAAATACTCTGAATACGAAAAGCAGCGCTGACTTAACACCTTTTCCACTTACATCTTGCCACAAGAAAAAGGCTTCGTCAATTCTTATTGCTTAATCACAAACCAAAAAATATATACCATCATTAATTCTATTTTAACCAATTTAAAACAGCTGCCCACATTCTAACTGTAAGCAGCTGTCTTTCCTCAATGTTTAATTCCTCCTAAGCGCTTCAATCGGACTTAATTTCGCCGCTTTCCTTGCGGGATATATGCCAAAGAACACGCCGATTCCACAGGAAAACAGGGTGGCGCCAAGAATTGTGCTTGCCTTGATGCCCGGTTGTATGACGCTTCCCATGGAAGCGCTCATCAGTCCACAGGCTGCCACAGCGCCCAAAAGTCCCAGAATAATCCCGATAATCCCGCCCAAAACAGTAAGGATTGCCGCTTCGGCAAGGAACTGCAGCAGAATGGAGGAAGTTTTCGCTCCCAGAGATTTGCGGATACCGATTTCCCTGGTGCGCTCCGTTACAGACACCAGCATGATGTTCATAACGCCAATTCCGCCCACAATCAAAGATATCGCCGCTACACAGGAGATGAAAGTCGTGACAATCGCTAATACAGTGTTCATCTCGGAAAGCATATCCTGAAAGCTCTGAACCTGAAAATATTCTTCCCCGGCGCACTGATGCCGGGTCTCCAGCGTATGAATAATGTCACGCACGACATCCTCACCGCTTGCCTGGTCGTTGGCAAAAACAGTGATAGAATAAAAGGAATCGCTCTGCCATCCAAAATATTCAAAAGATGTGTAGGGTACATTCAGTGAAACCGGCATTCCCTCATACGTATAGCTGATAAAACTGGTATTTTCCTTCTGCTGGGTAACGCCCACAATACGGTAGCTTCCGCTGATTCCGCCAATCTCCATATCAATATCCATGCCAACCACATCGTCTGAGCCAAAAAGGCGTTTTGCATCATTATCTGAAATCACGCACACACGATTCCCTTCCTCCACATCTGCTGACGTGAAATAGGAACCCCTTTTCATATTAAAATTTAATGCTTTCTGCAAATCTTCTGTTCCTGCACTGAGTGTCAGGGGGAACTCCCCTTTTCCAGTGACAGTCGTTGCCGATGCACCATCATTGGGCGTTGCTCCTTCTACACCAGTAATGCTTTCTTTGATGGCTGCGATATCTTCCGCCGTAATCCACTCTTCCGCACTTGTCGCATTATCGCTGCAGTAGACGCTAATCTGTCCGGTTCCTAAATCCGCCACCTCAGCATTCATGGCATTTGCCGTTCCATCTCCCACAGCCATTACCATAATAACAGAAGAAATTCCAATAATGATGCCCAGCATGGTCAGAAAAGAGCGTCCCTTATTGGCCTTGATGTTCTTAAATGCCATTTTCACATATTCTAAAATATTGCCCATCTGTACACCTCTTCTACTCTGCTGCTTGCTCTGACCCTTGGTCTTGCTTTTCTGCAACGGTTATGGCATCCCCTTCCTCGTGGTTGCCCGGGTCAGGAATGACGACTTCTCCCTCATCAAGTCCCTGAGTTATTTCTGCACACTCATCCGAAGTCACGCCTGTGGTAATGCTGCGCTTTGTCAGAATACCATCTTTACTTATCCAGCAAAATGTGCCGTCTTTTCCAATGTTGACTGCCTCTATGGGCAGGATAACCACATCTTTCGCCTCAGCAGCCTGAATTTTTACTTTGGCATCCACACCCAGAAAAATATTTTCATCCGGATTATCAATATGTATGGTTGCCATCACGGAAGCTGATGATACTGCCGCCTGATTTGTTCCGGCTGCTCCATCTACGGCTATGCGGCTGATTCGTTTCACAGTTCCCTGGTAGGTCTGTCCGGCAAGGGTAATCTCTGCCTTCTGACCTTCCTTAACTTTGGCATAAACATTTTTGGAGAGCGTCACTTCCACATTGACGTCCTCGATACTCTGCAAGGTAAAAAGCTGCATTCCCTGTGTAACCATTGCCCCTTCCATAATCTGCTTATCAGAGATGACGCCGTCAAAGCCTGCAACAATTCCTTTCTTTCCCTCAGAAATCAGTTCCTCCAACGACTTGCTTTCCAATTCTGCCAGATTATTATTGGTTCTCATCTGCTCTCTGGCTGCACTGCTCAATGCGCCGCTGTCACCCTCTGCAAGGGCTTTCTGGCTTTCTAAATTTCCTTTCAGCTCTGCCAGTTCTGCCTGTGCGGTCTGCAGCTGCTGCTGCAATCCCGACTCCGACGATTCAGCGCCTGGCGCAAGAACTGTTCCCTGCAGGGCTTCTATCTGCTGCTCCAAATCAGCTTTTACCTGTTGTGCTGCTTCATTTATTTTCTTCGTATCCGCCAGTTCTTTATTTGCTTTGTTCAGCGCTTCTCTGGCTGCCTCCAATTTTGGGGGATCATTCTCTGCCATCGCTGCTGCTGCATCAAAGTTTACCTGCGCTGTCTGCTGGTTTGCAACCGCCTTATCATATGCCTTTTGGGATGATTTCGTCTCTTCCTCTGCCGTCTTTAATTGCTGCTGCAGCTTGGAAATTTGTTCGTTGAGATTTTTTTCCTCCTGCTGACGTGAAGCCTCCTGTGCACTGGCTTCCCCGGCAAGGGCGCTCGTAAGGTTTGCTACCTGCTGCTCCTTTGCATTAACCTGTGCCTGCAGCTGCGCCGCCTTATTTCTGGCTTCCGCCTGACGGCTTGCCGCTTTATTGGACTGGCTAATGCTGTCCTCATATCCAAGCTCGCCTGCCCGTACCGTCAATTCTGCTTTCTGGTTCTGCTCCTCCAAATCTTTCAGCCCGAATGTTACCAACTGGTCTCCTGCTTTTACCAAATCACCCACCTGGAAATCTGCCTGTTCCACACTGGCATTTACCGGTGAAAATATCGCTTTTTGTTCCCCGCTGATAACTGTCCCATTGGTTTCCACCGTCTCCATCACATCCCCGGTCTCTGCTGTGATGCCCTCCACAGCCATGGCTTCTGCCATCTGCTGTCCGGTTTTTGCTGCATTGTTCAACGTTACCGCAACAATGATTACCAGTACCACTGCTATGGGTATTACTATTTTAAGAATCTTTTTCTTTTTCATGAATTATGCCTCCTGATTTGCTTTCTTGCCTGTCTGCTTGTTCTGAGGAACGTGGTTAAAATAATCCTCCACAATCTTGCCGTCCAAAATGCGTACTACCCGCTTTGCCTGTTCTGCAATCTCATTGTCATGGGTTATCAAAATTACACTGCGCCCCGCTTCATGCAGACTTTTTAAGATATCCATAATTTCGCGTGTGGAAGCGGAATCAAGGTTTCCAGTAGGTTCATCTGCCAGAATGACCGGCGGTTCAGCCGCAATCGCCCGGGCAATGGCAACCCTCTGCTGCTGCCCTCCTGACATTTCAGACGGCTTATGCTCCATACGCTTCTCAAGACCTACCCGAATTAACGCTTCTTTCGCCAGTTTGTGTCTTTGGCTTCTTCCAATTCCCCGGTAAATCAGAGGCAGTTCCACATTTTCCAATGCCGTAAGGTTGGCAATCAGGTTAAACCCCTGAAAAATAAAGCCAATCTGCTGATTGCGGATTTCCGAGAGCTGATTATCCTTCATCGCAGAAACATCCCTGCCATTCAGATAGTAAGAACCGGAAGTTGGTACATCCAGGCAGCCCAGCATATTCATCAACGTGGATTTCCCAGAACCGGAATGACCGATAATTGCCACGAATTCACCCTTTTCAATGTTCAAATCTACATGGTCCAGCGCCCGAACTTCATTTTCCCCAGGATTATATATCTTGCACATATCCCGCACACTGATTAAATTATCCAACGGTTACTCTTCCTTTCTATTGTTGCTGTTTCCTGTTCTGTTGTCTTGTTATCTTTATCCTACGCTTTCTTTCTTAAAGAAAATATAATATTACCTTACTTATTTCTTACATTCTCTTTAACGAATGCCATTTGCATTTATCTTCAGCTTTTATATCAGAAATTTTACCGGGCGGCTATACTTCCCAGGTAGTATTTGGAGAAGTATTATTGCCAGAGTGGACTATTTCAGCCAAATTTGTCATAATAATGGACACAACCCTATCCGAAGGAGGCGCTTATGAAAATTATTGACATGCACTGCGACACCATCTCACGTATTTATCAGGAACGCACTCAGCAAAAAAACGTGAATCTGAGGACAAATCCTTTCCAGGTTGACCTGACAAAAATGAATTCCGCCAACTATCTTGTACAGAATTTTGCCCTGTTCATCAATCTCGGGGAAACAGAAGACCCATATCAGACATTTCAGGAACAATTTTCTGTATTCCGGGAGGAAATGAAACAGCATTCTGATTTGATTTCACCTGTTACTTCCTATTCAGAAATAATCTCCAATGAAAAACAACAGAAAATGTCTGCACTGCTGACTTTAGAAGAGGGAGAAGTCTGCGGCGGCAGCCTGGAACGTCTGAAAGAAATCTATGATATGGGAATTCGTATGATGACCTTTACCTGGAATTATCCTAACAGCCTGGGTTATCCTGCTGAGCCGGCGCCTTTTACCGAGATAGACAGACCGGTAGCTGCCTGCAAAGAGATTGGGGATTTATCAGAACACGGAAATTCTTACCAGACTGCCTATTCGCGCCCGGAGAAAGGACTTACCAGACTTGGCAGCGAATTCCTTGCTGAGATGGAACGCCTTGGCATCATCGCAGACGTATCCCATCTTTCCGACGAGGGTATCCATGATGTATGCCGTTTTGCCACGAGGCCATTCTGCGCCAGCCATTCCAATGCCCGCGCCCTTTGCAGCCGTGGACGGAATCTTCCTGATGAGTTGATAAAAGAAATTGCCGCGCAAGGCGGCGTCATCGGAATCAACTATTATGGCCCGTTTCTCTCTGATACGCCCAACAATCAAAATATTTTTTTCAGCCGTATCGAAGATATTGCGCGGCATATTTGTCATATTTCAGATATTGGCGGCATACACTGTATAGGTCTAGGTTCTGATTTTGATGGAATTGATGACAATCTGGAACTTAATAACTGCAGCCAAATGGAATTTTTGGCACAGGAATTAAAAAAATGTGGATTTTGTTCCAGTGAAATAGAACAGATTTTTTATAAAAATGTACTGGATTTCTATAAACAACTATTATAACGCCATAAAAGCTTTTGCTCCTGGCGCAGTTTGAAGTTGATATACAGAGAGGAGTTACCATGCAGCAAGCAATTGTTATTGTTCCCAAAGCAACTCTATACGAATCCCTGATCCGAAAAAACCATTGCCTATACGCTGAGAATGTCTCTGATGAAGTATTATCCGGCTGGCTGCTGACGGTCACAGAATGTCAGGGAGATTACCTTAAGGTCACTACCCATTACGGATACAGCGGATGGCTGCAGACAAGCAATGTACATAAAATTTCCCCGGAGGAATATGGACTGTGGAATATTCGTTCCGGCTCCCTGCTCCTGCTTACCCAGCGGCTTACCGATGTGCTGGCTGCTCCGAAGGTACAAGCTCCTGCCATAACCACGCTTTTCATGGGCAGCACGGTAATCCCCTGCGGCAGCCGGGAAAATGGCTGGCAGAAAATTCAGCTTGCCGACGGCTCTATGGGCTATGTGCCTGCCATTGCCCTTGCCGCCTCCAAACCATATACGGATTCCCAGACCGAGTTACGCTCTGACATTATAAACTATGCTTTATCTTACCTTGGCACACAGTACCGTTGGGGAGGTAAGACCCACGAGGGCATTGATTGCTCGGGGCTTACGTTTATGAGCTATTTCATGTGCGGAATTCTCATCTATCGGGATGCCGCTATCAAAAAGGGCTATCCGGTGCACGAAATTCCCCGCTCCCAGATTAAGCCCGCGGACCTTCTATATTTTCCTGGTCATGTGGCGCTTTACCTTGGTAACAACAAATATATCCATGCCACCGGGAATCTCAATAGCTATAGCTGTGTAATTAACAGCCTCAATTCCCAGGACATGGATTACCGTGCAGACTTAGCAGAAAGCCTGTATGCCGTGGGCAGTGTGTTTTCCCAGCCCTTTCATTGATTGGTACTCCTATTCCTCAAACAGCGGCGTGGAAAAATAGCGCTCTGCCGTATCCGGCAGTATCGTTACAACGGTCTTGCCCTTCCCCAGTTTCCGTGCCAGCTTAATTGCCGCTGCCACATTGGTCCCGCTGGAAATGCCGCACAAAATTCCTTCTCGTGATGCGAGCAGCTTAGAGGTATTCAGCGCTTCTTCATCTGTAATAATACATACATCATCGTAAATCTCCTGATTGAGGATTTCTGGAATCAGACCATCGCCAATCCCCATCTGCAAATGAGTACCTATTGAACCTCCTGAAAGGATTGCCGCATGTTCCGGCTCCACCGCCCAGATTACCATATCAGGGTTTTTGTCTTTCAGTGTCTCTCCCACCCCTGTGATTGTTCCGCCTGTGCCAATGCCCGAACAGAACCCATGGATAGGACCGTCCGCCTGCTCTAAAATCTCCAGACCAGTCTGAATTTTATGTACTGCCGGATTGGCAGGATTTTCAAACTGCTGAGGCACAAACACCCGCGAATCCTCCTTTGCCATACGAAGCGCTGTCTGCAGGCACTCCTCAATACAGGCGCCGATATTACCGGCGTCATGAATCAGGATAACCTCTGCTCCGTAATGTTTCACCAGCTTGCGCCGTTCTTCGCTGACAGAATCCGGCATAATAATAATTGTCTTGTACCCATACACCGCGCCGACAAGCGCCAGCCCTATTCCCTGATTCCCACTGGTAGGCTCAACAATTATCGTATCCTTTTTAATCAATCCCCGCATCTGAGCTTCACGAATCATATTGTACGCTGTCCTGGTCTTGATGGAGCCGCCGACGTTCAGTCCCTCAAATTTAACAAGAATCTGTGCACTTTCCGGCTCTGTCATGTGATTCAGCCGGATTAACGGCGTCTGCCCCATTGCTTCTAAAATATTCTGATAAACCATAATCTCTCTGATTTCTCCTTTTTTGCAAGTACGCTTATTATTTTCATTTACAGGAGAACACTTGCACACTTTAGCGTGACAAGGTATTTCCTATAAAAAAACAGCAGCAACCATGTGGTCGCTGCCGTCCTAATTGCGGGAGCAGGATTTGAACCTGCGACCTTCGGGTTATGAGCCCGACGAGCTTCCAGACTGCTCCATCCCGCGCCAACGAAGTATATTATATTCCATATCATGGGAATTGTCAAATTTTTTCTTCGTTATTTTTGCATTTCCTTGCTGCATACTTTATTTTATGCAGTTTTAGGGGATATTATTCTTCCGATTTCGGCGATTCTACTATTTGAATCTCCGTGTCTCCGGCTTGAGCGCTCTTTAGCAGCGCAGCCGTTAACTTTTGGAAATTACCTCCTGAGGAGGAGGCCCCCGCCAGCATATCTATCTCTTCCATACCCTGCTTCTCCAGAAATTGCGCCGCATAGTCACGTGTATACCGGTTAGGATACGTTCCCGAGACAGGATTCATATTCCGCATATAGGCGCTGTCCCAGGACTTTATAAACCCAGCTTTATTCCTGGCATTATATTCCACACTGACAATCTTGTGATTCATCACACAGATAGTAACATATTCTTTCCATCCAAAACTATAATCCGACATTGTTGCTGTATAATATCCATCGACAAGTCCGGTTTCCCCTTTATTGTTTCCGCAGCCAGAGATTGAGAAACATAAAATAAAGCCAAGAAACAATCCAATCATCTTATATTTCTTCATATTCTTTACCTCCTTAACTGGAAACGCTCTGAAACACCCTGCAGTTCCTCCGCCTGTCTGTTGAGCTTTTGGCTCGCCGTAGTACTCTCAAAGCTTGCATCCAGGTTCTTCTGTGCAAAATCATTAATCTGACCAATCTGCTCCGTCACAGTTTCCAGAGACTCCTTCTGAACGGCCACTGCTTCGCCCAGACTCCGCGTGATATCTGACATCTCATTAGAAATGGTTTCTATATCTTCAAAAGATTCCGCTGCCTGCTTCGCGAACCGCACGCCATACTCAATTGCAGACTGAGAATGGCTTATCACCTCTGTAGCATGTTGCGCAGATTCTGTACTTTGTGCCGCAAGACTGCGTACCTCAGCAGCAACCACCGCGAATCCTTTGCCCATCTCTCCGGCCCGGCTGGCTTCCACAGAAGCATTCAACGCTAAAATATTTGTCTGCTGTGCGATATCTTCCAGCAGCTTATTTACCTTATTAATCTCAATAGCATTTTCGTTGATAGCCTCCATTGCTTTAAGGAGATTTTTCATATTTTCATCGCCAACACTCAAACTTTCCTTTGCTTTCTGCATCAATTCTCCAGCCCGAACAGCGTTGTCATTGACGTCCCTAATATTTTCTTCAATTGCTTTCGTCTCCTCCGCCAAAACCATCAGGGAACTTGATTGCTCTGTAGAACCGTTATGTACCATGGCGGCGCTTTCTGACACCGTCTTTGCCGTAACCAGAACTTCTGCGGAAGATTCCTGTACGGAACGCAGCATAGTATTTAAAGACACGATAATCTTCTCCAAAGCATCTTTAATCTGAATAAAGTCTCCTTCAAATTCTTCCTCTATGGATACATCGAAATTTCCTTCTGAAATACTGGACAATACTTTTGAAAGCTGGGATATATAACCGTTGATTCCAGAAATCGTATTATTCAGCGCCACCGACAATACCTGAGTTTCGTCCTTCGTCTGTACAATATCGGTAGGCGTGTTTAAATCGCCCTTTTCCAGCAGTTCAATCCGGCTTGTAACAGTCTTTAATGATCTGCGGATTTTTGAAGAAAAACCTATAATAATTAACACGGCAAGGACTATCATTATCCCTGTCATGATAATTCCTACCATAATACTGTCTTGCGCAGGTCCCATAAAATCGCTGCTGGGAACCATAATGGCCAAATACCAGTTGGTACCGTTCACCGGTACATAACTTACCTGCTTTGTAACCTTCCCCTGCTTAATTGTCATTACCCCGGTTTCACCAGACACAACCCTGTCTTCTAACTCCTCGGAACCTGTATACTCTGCCAAATCCACCTGTTCCTCAATAAGCTGCGTGTCCCGGTACCCCATTACCTTACCGCCAGCATTTACAATAAATGCCTCTCCATGGGCGCTGATGTTGATGCTGTTGAGCACATCATTCAGGACTTCATATTTATAACACCCCACTAGATAATATATTAATTGTCCCTCCACATCAGTAATCGGCTTTCCTACCGCAAGTTCAAGCTGCCCGCTGCTGAAATCAACATCATCAATCACCACATTCTGCGTTTCCTGCATAAGAGAAAATATTTTTCTTTCCTGTAAAGACTGCGGGCAGGAATCCGCTCCCACGGCCAATTTACCCTCAGCATCATATAAGCCCAGCCATATAAATTCAATTCCAGCTGCAATGTTATCCAACGTTGCGCGCTTCTGCTCTAACGAACTCTCCGCGTCTGTGATAACCCCATTGTCACCAATCATGATGATACGGTCTGCCAGCACATGAACATTTCCCTCCACACTCTGGGAAGCTGTTTTGGTCATAGACGGCAACACATTAGATAAAATCGTCCCTGTCAATGATGTCATTGAGCGCGACATCAGAGATACTAATACTAATGCCAAAAGCATTACAATAAAAATAGTAGTAAATAAAATTTTACCGCTGATGCTTCTTTTCGCTTTCACTTATAATTCCTCCTGTGCTTTTGATGTTTAGAATAAACGAAATTCTCAAATCATTCTACTACAATATTCTAAAAATTTCAATCCCAGTGAATCTTGATCTGCAGAAATCAATTTTAAGTTTGTCCATTTTTTATGACAGCCATTTTTAGAATCCCAAAAGGCCTTACTGCCCTGGGCAGAAAAGAAAAACAGCAAAAAATAAAGGCTTAGCAGCCCTCTTTTCACCAAAAAGCAGGAAACCGCCCGCCCCATGCATTGTGCACAGGACAGACGGAAAACTCCTACCATTCTATAACTTTGATATATATCTTTTTCGTATACTGACCATCTGTAACTTTAATCATCTTTGGATATTTGTCGTTGTCACTATCAGTAATCTCATAAGAAACCTCTTCTGGCTGCCCTTCATCATCCTGTTGTTTCTCAAACGTAATGCTCAGCTTTGAAAGGATTTCCTCATCTGTAACTTCCTCATACCGTTCAACGATCAGAACCTTATTGGTTTTCAGCCAGTTGCCATTCTCATCATTTTCGTCAACTGTATTAGTCCACCAATCACTGAGCCCGCTCTCCGCTCTGACAGTGTCTATGTCAAACTTAGAAAGATCATAATAATACTTATCCCTGATTTCCCTGAGCTTATTCATTGCCTCATCGTAGGCTTGCTCATCATTGATATCACCTACCACGATACCATCAATCTGCGCCCGGTCAGCCAAGAGAGCTTCTGTATTCTCAAATGGGGACATCAATTTGCGGCACTCCTGAATCTTGTTTGAAACATTCACCGCCGCCTGGTTTGCCAATACCTTGACCTTGATATCATAAGCCAGCCCGCTCTCGGTATCCGATACATGGATTACATAGGCATATCCAGCGTCTTCTGTCGCTTCTACGCTCAACGTATATCCATCTCTATAAGATTCTGCTTTAAGATTCATCAATGTATCGCCAAACAAAATCTCACAGTTTACTACTGTTTGTGCCGAAATGACATTTTCATCATCATCATAGCCATATACGACATCAAAATTATAAGCCTCAAGGTTATCTGCAGCAACACTTGGATTGCATAAAATTGTGTCCAGCTTTTCCTCTAATTGCTTTAAATCACTGCTAATCTGGGCAAAAACATCCACTTTGTCTGCTGATGCTATCCGGTCCTCAAATTCTGCAAGCTCATCCGCCAATGCACTCTTGGCAGTATTATCAGAAAATTTAAGAAGCGTTTCCTTCAAAGATTTCAACTTGTAATTTGTACTTTCTTTAAGCTTTTCAAGACAGATACGCTCATACTCTTCCTCTGATATGCCAATGTGTGATTCATCAATCAGGAAATTGCTTACCTTATTCTTAGGGATAATCCTGTGAGTCCTGGAATCGTAATCGCAAACATACCAAAGGTTTCCCGTCCCGTTCGGACAATAGAATGTATGGGAATTTGTGCCAATTGTTACCCTCACCTGCACAAATGATTTAGCAAGCATCTGAGAGTTATTTACATCTCTTTCGGAGTAATTATGGATATAGAACCTGTAAATCCCATCTGTCTCTTCATAGATAGTTGTATGTTCCGGTCCTTCCCATGTCGTATCATCCACATCCAGGTCTGCCATTTTCACATCTTGCACATCATCATAATGGTAGTAACCTGGATTACCGTAATAAATATGGAACTCACCTTCTCCATTTTTCTTCGGTCCTACAAGATGGGAATCGATATCTGCACTGGCTCCTGACTCCTCTGTTCCCCAGGTCAGTGTGAACTGTACCCTTCCCCTTCCTGTAAAGTCGAGCATTTTCTGGTCTATCTGGCAGTTATAATTATCAGCTGCAAGGTAACCGCTTGCTACCACAATGTCTACATAGGATGGATTATAGCGAATTGCATCCTCACCTAAATTCTGACGAAGGTCCAGCACCTCTACTGAATAAGCTCCAGCCGCTACATTTGTAAAGGAGTACTTTCCTTCCTCATCGGTCTGCGCTGTCTGCAGTACCTCACCGATGACATTTCCGAATCCTGCCCTCAGCTTGACCTGTAAGCCAGATACATTTACGGAATTACCTGTCAGGGAATCTATGATTACACCTGAAATTGCCGGCGCATTTTCACAGCCTGTAATCTCATCGCTCAGCAAACTGGTATTGCTGCATGTATAGGTATGGAAATCGTTACTGGTTATCATGACATTCTTTACGACTACTCCATAAGCCTCTTTCTCCACAACCATCCAGTAATTACCGATTTTGACATCTTCCATTACAAAGTTTCCATCCACATCGGTCTCTGCTGTTCTATTTGTGCCATCAATGAAGTCCTGATAATTTGTATCATTCATGCCGCTGTTAGCATTAGAATATGGAAGTATCGTTACCTTAGCCTGTGCACAATTCGTATGCTCCGCACGTTTTGATGGCTGCTGAATGTCAGAGGAATCACCATTCTCCGCCGTAGTTTCCTCCTGTCCGGCATCTTCTGTCAAATAATACTCCTGAACGTTGCCAGATACTTCTACAACCTGGTCAATACCCAGGTCATCACGCATCTCTGCGGTAATATTGATGATATCATTGCTGTCACTTACTGTTACCGGTATACGGCCTACGCCTGCTACCGAAGGCAGACAGGAATTGTTATCAACAATTGCCTTTGTATTCTCTCCACCGGGGAGAACAACCATATCCCATTTAGCTTTTGCATCAATCTGCAGCTCCGTGGATGTCGTGATGGATGAATCTGCCGCTCCCACGCCCAAAGTTATAGGAACCCGATTACTGCCGGCAACTTTCAAAACAGTTTTGCCTGGAACATTGATTTCATTGACATAACCATTGTTCTCCAAATCAAAACTCTGGTTGCCTTTGCTGCTTAAATTGATAGTGGCAGCGCCATTTTCTCCAACCACTATACGTCCCTTGGGCGCATTAAAGTATATGACGTTGCCGGAGTGTTCCTCGTAAGTGTTTTCTGCAATGGCGTTAATTGTCACTGTCTTAAACTGCCCCTTATTTTCCACATCCGCATTGGGGGCATTGATTTCCAAAGTCTTGGCAGAATAATCTCCTTCAGCAATCATTACCTTTCCCGCTGCATTAGACGTATAAATAATGTTGCTGACCATTTTACTCGTAAGCGCCTGGTTAAGCTCTGTCTGATTGCTGACCCTGTCTTTATAGGATACCTTGATGCTGCAGTTCGCGCTCTTGCCATTTTTTGATGTTACTTTCACTATGGCATTCCCCTCGCCAACAGCTTTGACTGTCCCATTATTGACTGTCACAACCCTACCGTCTGTACTGCTCCAGTCCAGTGTTTTATCGGTTGCATTGCCTGGATTAATTTTAGCGGACAATCTTGCTTCCTGCCCTGGTGTTAAACTGAGGTTTGACGCATTTAAAACGATATCGCTGATAACAATGCTTTTATTCTTTACCGTTACCGTACATGCAGCCGATTTGCCTGTCCCGTCAGCTGCAACTGCTGTAATCTTTGTAGTTCCTTTTCTTAAAGCCCTAACCATACCCTTCTTGCTTACCGAAGCAACAGATTTCTTGGAAGACTTGTAGATTACATTTTTATTGGTAGGCTTTTTCGGAGAGACATTTGATTTCAACTGAAATTGTTTCCCGACTTCCAGCTGCACCGATTTAGTATTTAATTTTACTTTCTGTACAGGCGTGCCAACCACAATTTTACAGGTCGCTTTTACTTTCGTGCCTTCCACCTTTGCTGTAATGGTGGCTTTTCCATTCTTATTACCCTTAACTTTTCCTTTGGCTGAAACGGTTGCAACCTTTTCATTGCTGCTTGACCATACTACCTTTTTCTTCTTACCTAACTTGTTCTTAGTTACTTTCAGCTGCACAGATTTGCCCTTTTTGAGCGTATAAGACGTCTTATTGAGGACAAGCTTAGCGGAAGATTTTGCTGCAGCCTGCACTGCTATGCATTGTCCTGCCATCAGGCAAAACATCATCAGCAGCATTAACGCTTTTTTCCAATTTTTCATAACCTTTCTCCTTTTTGATGAATTTACCAGTTACTAATTTTATAATATCTTTATCTAGATTCTTTGTCAATTATTTACATATTGGAGTTTCTTCATTTTTTTATAGTCATTATCACAATACAAAAGGTCTTGCACAAAAAACTGCCGCACGGAACCATCCGCGCGGCAGTTTTCATTTATCCATGAAATACTTTTCCTCTCGTCTCATGGCTAACCTTATTTTGTTATTTTAATCTTAATCTTTGCCGCTTTCTTTGTGCCATCGGTCGATGTTGCCGTGATAGTCACAGTCTTGCCCTTTCCGGCCTTCTTGGTGGTTACCACTCCTTTGCCGTTGACCGTTGCCCACTTCTTGTTAGACGTTTTCCAAACCAGCTTTTTGTTGGCTTTCTTACCGTTTGTCTTAACTGTTGCTTTAACAGTGACTTTCTTACCAGCCTTTACTTTTTTGGATTTTGCCTTTAAGGTAACCTTTGTAACAGCATTTTTCATAATTTTAATCTTGATAGTTCCCTTTTTCTTGCTTCCATCCTTAGCTGTAGCTGTAATTGTCACCGTTTTTCCTGCACCGGCTTTCTTAGTGGTTACCACTCCTTTGCCGTTGACCGTTGCCCACTTCTTATTTGAAGTTGTCCAGGTAACGCCCTTATTTGTTGCATTGCCCGGTTTGACGTTCGCCTTCACAGTCACTTTCTTGCCTGCAGCAATGTTTTTACTGTCAGCAGACAGTGTAATTTTCGTTACTTTTGTTGCCTTGGTTTCATTTATTGCCACTTTGAGAGCCGCTTTCTTTGCATTGAGGTCTGCCAATGCTTTATTTACCTGCTCCTGTGTTGCGGACGCATTTGCTGAAACCGCTTTTGCCGCATCCAGCGCTGCCTTGAAAGCATTCCAGCTCTCAGGCGTATATGAGGCGGCATTCAGATTTGCACAATCCTTAATCGCTTTGTCCAATGCTGTCTTGTCAACATTTTGTACAAGTACAAGTTCTGCCGCTGCCGCATCAAGTTCAGCGATTGCCCTATCAATCTCATCTTTGGTTACATTGTTATTTTCCAATGCCAGACGGTCTGAGATAGCTTTCATTCCTGCCAGAGCGTTTTGATATCTGTCCCAGCTTTCCTGCGTGTATGACTCCGGCTTCATGCCTGACGCCGCCTGAGTTGCTTTTTCGTAAGCGGTCTGGAATTCTTGCTTTTTCTCGGATGTAGGAATTTGTGCCTCTATCGGCATAAGTTCTGCCCTTGCAGTATCCAGCGCTGATGCTGCCGCCTCAGCTTCATCCTTGGTGACATTTTCTTTGCTAAGCGCTGCCTCTAATTTATCTAACGCTTCCTGATAATTCTTCCAGCTTGCTGCTGTATAATTGCTGCTCGTTAGATTTTCTGCTTTTGCCTGTGCTAATTTCTTATCCAGGTTTTCCTTCATGGTTTCCGTAAGCTTATGCTCATCCTTGATGACAAGGGCATTGATTGCATTTATCAATGTATCTGCGGCATCTTCGTAGCTTTCAAGCCTCTTATCCAATTCTGCTTTTGCCGCCTCTAAAGCCTCCTCCACTGTTGACCAGTTGGTATAAGCATCTTTATACGCTGCCAAAGCTTCTACTTCTGCGATGGCATCTTCTAAGGGTTTCTTGCTTCCGCAGGTTTTGAGGTCATCGGTTGCCTTTGCAGGAAGCTTAGCAAGTTCACCATCTACCTCGCTCTTTGAAGCATCTTCTTTTGCCAGCACTTCTTTTGCTGCTTCCAGTTTATCCTCAAATGCTTTCCAGCTCGCAGTTGTGTACAAATTCTCGTCCAGACTGATGAACTCTTCTTCCAACGTCTCGATTTTAGCACGAAGAACAGATATATCTACCAAATTCTCTTTTGCCTTCTGCAGCTTGTTTATCTGAGCCGTTACTTCCTCTTCCGTGTTCAGCAAAGGCTCTGCATCAAATACTTCGTCAAGGATAACTGTGAATGCCGCAAAACTTGTTTTGGTATAATCCGAAGATTTGTATGCCCTCGCCTCAGCAATCAATTCATCCAGTTTACTGGTATCAAGGCTGAGGTTTTTCGTGTATGCACGACAAGCATATGTTAATGTTTCTGTCTTATCGCCTACAGTGATGGCTGCTTTCAACGTGAATTTCTTAACCGTGCCTGCTGCAGGAATAGTTACTACATTAGTCGCCGTATCAATAGCATCTTTACCGTCACCCTCTGCTGTCCAGGCAACCGTTGCTCTCTCACCATATCCTTTTGCCGGAAGGGCGAGTTTACCATCTTCATCAATCGTTGTCTGTATAATATCCAAGGCAAACGTACCGTCTGCATTGGGCACTGCACCCAGGCTCTCCATCGCCGCAATTACATCTGCTTTGGCATACGCCATTGGCAGTTTCTCACGGTAACTGTAAACCTCTGCCACCTGCGCATCTGCAAGCGCTGCATTGTAGATGCGGACGTCCCTGATGGAACCTTTATAGTCTTTATCTGCTTTGGCTGCCGGCTGTGTGCCATAACTGCAGTTTCCGATATATAAGCCACGGGTCTGTGGGTCATTTGCCCAGATTTCCGTCATCGTGGCTTTCGTCTCGATGGTATCCCCAACTTTCTTTCCATCAATATACAACATAAGAGTCTTACCAGACAGAACACTGGTAATATGATGCCATTCATCTTTTGCAGGCGCTGCCGTTTCAACCGTGGAAGGACCTGACCAATACTTCGTGCACACGCTGGAAAGCAGCTTTCCATTATCGTGCGTACTGACGTAAAAGAATTGCGCATCTTTATTATTTCCGCTTACACAGCCATTACTGCCAAATGCATCACCGGAACCAATGCCAAATGCATTTGATTTGTCTCCTCTGGCATCTTTTGCCCAGAAAGACACGGTCATCTGGTCTGTGACCTGCAAATTATCCAAGGCTGCTCCTGTCACCTTAATACTGTTTGTCAATGCTGTCCCGCCTGGGAAGGTTGCTCCATCCTCCCTGCTGAACGTTACATCTCCTGTCACCATTGCGTCTATGCCATTGCCGGATGCATCTTTTGCCTTATCCGTATTATTATCTAATGGATACCATACTGCCAACAGGCTGCTTAATTCATCCAGATTCTTGAGTTTCAGCGGTTTATTTAGTTTGCCAAGTATCTGCGTAATTTCCGCCTCTGTTACTGTTGTTGATGACAAAGCTGCGTTTGCTTCCTCAATTGCCTGTTTCAGCGTCTCAAAGGAACTTACCACATAAATGTTGCTTTGATGCCTTGCAGCTTCATATAGTTCCTGTGCCGCAACAACTGCATGGCGCAGCGGTTTCTTGTCTGCCCCTTCACGTTTCGGTACTTTAACCTTATACGTTACTTTTTCTGTCTTAACATAATCTCTGACTTTGACAGTAGCTGTCAGCGTTACCTCCGCATCTGCGGTATCTTCTCCGTACGGCTGTGTAACAACGCCGTCTCCAGGCGTCACTAAACTGATCACCTCATTATTTGTAGATTCCCAAGTGACTGTTACAGAATCCCCGTCACCTTTAACTGGAAGCTGTAAGTCGTCTGTCAGGTTTGTGAGGTCTGCTTCTGTACCGTCCCACATCTTCAAAGTCTTTAACCCAGCCAGCGCTTTCTTCATCTGTTCTGTATACAGAACATCATCGCAAAGGGACTGGATTTCCCCATCTGTAAGCGCTACGCTGTAAACCTTAAATTCGTCATAAATTCCTTGATAGTCGTTATCAGGATGCTCCGCGCGGCCCAGAAAGTTTCTCTGCTGTTTCAGTTCAGAAGGTTTAAAGTTGATTTTTCCATCTGCCAGTTCTTCGCCATTTTTATATATCTTTACCGTTCCTTGAGAACCATTTACCACAATTGCAAAATGTTCCCAGACATTTGTCAATGCCTTTCCGTTTGCCGAACACCCACCAGACGTAATATCTTTCTTCTTACACTCTAACTGCACGGCATTTCCATTACCTCCCGTCCTGTTGATAAAACCGATATAATTGTCTGTGCCCTCGCCGAGCAAAGACATGGCAAAAGAATTACCATTGCCAGGATTTTTGATAAACATGGAAATTGTAAAATTATCTGCATACTTATTTTCGTCTATCTTGAGCAGATTATCAGGAAGTTTGATAGCCGCGGTACCTTTCGCTCCTCCTGGAAGTTCGATAGCATTACCTTTCAATCCAGGCACAATTGCTGCCTTCCCCGTTCCGTCAAGGGTGGCATTACCTTTCCCTTTGCTATCTGCCCAGCCGCTCCCGGCATCTTCCTCGTCAAATGAATAACCTGCCAGAAGATAATCTTCCTTATCTTCAACGTTCAGCTGAACCGTTATCGTTTTCGCGCCAACTCCCCCGGAAATTGTCTTCTTACCAGGCGTTGCACACGCCTCTTTGATAGCTTCACTATCCCATAACACTTTGACATCTCGTTCCTGTCCGCTGGTAAATGCAGCCTTAACCGTTTCCGGAAGCTGCGGCAACATACCTGCCCTAAGTGTGATAGGTTCTATGACAGTGGAAATACTCTCTACAACATCTTCCGCATAAACCAAAACGACATCTGTGGCATTGCTGCCTATCTGCAAAGATGAATCCGCCTGCGATAAAACATAGGTTTTTTTGCTTGTTTCATCCGTCCAGACTTTATCTTCCTCTTTCAGCGGATAGGTGGAAACGCTCGATTTATAATATTCTTCTGCCGCTGCTTTCAGCGGTGTATCTGAGCCTTTCAGAACATATTTCACATTAATCTTTCTTGCCAGCTTCACCGGAAAACTCCTGCTCCAGGAAGCATTGCCTGGAATACTGGCTTTAGCCGTCAACACTATTTCACTTCCGTCCCAGGCCTTCACTGTTCCGTCAGCAGCAATCTTTTCCGTATTACTGGAAGTCCAGGTAAACGCACTGTTATTGACGGTTGCCGGCAACGTCAGCTTTGTCTTGGCAAAAGCCGCGCTTTCACCATCAGCAAATGCTTCCAATGTCTGCAACGTCACATCTTTCAGGTATAGAGCGTTAATTTGCTCTGCAGTCAACGCTCCATCATAAACGGTAAAATCATCCAGTTTTCCAGCATAAAACTGCCCTGTTTCCCAGTCAGCCCTGCCAATTTCAAACACGTTACTGTCAGTCAGATAATCCTCCAGCCTGTGAGCCCCTTCTGCATCTCCGGTCAGATTCTGCTCTCCCTGTGTTTTTTGCTTCTCACCATTGACATAAAGTGTGGTAGAATCTGCATCCAATACAACCGTAACCTGTTTCCAGTTATTTGTCTTAAATCCTTCTGCTGCTACTGCACCATTTTTTCGGGCATTACTTCCATTACCCCAATAACGCTCTGCGCTTACAGCCGCGCCGCCATCTAAAAGTCCAAGATAATACTGTTTGCCCCATTCCGTTTTGGTAGAGTCCTTTTTAATAAAATACACCCATCCGGCCAAATTGGAACCAGCAGAATCCTTGCTCCAATAAGAAATAGTGATGGCTTTCTTTCCTGTCAAAGGACTCTTATTATCTGCCTTGTTTGTAATTTTCAGGTATCCATTGTCTTTCAGGTTTAATACCTTATCGCCTCTGCCATCATCGTCAATGACCTCAGCCGTTCCGCCGCCTACCGTGGCTTTCGCCTTGCCCTGTACGTCTGTCAGTACGTCATTGTCAAACGTAAACTGCATCATCGGAGTTGGCAGCCCATCCCCCGCTGATACAACAGCAGGAGTTCCCGCTGCGGCATCACTGCTTTCAGCATATGCATACTGCGTCGGCAGCAAAGTCACCGCCATTGCCAGACTGAGCACGAGCGAAGCAATCTGTTTAAATTTTTTTCTCATTCCCATATTATCCTTCCTTTCTTTTTGTCATGTACAGTATATTTTAATCTGTACCGTTCTTCCTCCTTTCCCCACCGATAACTAAAGTTTCCTTATAAATTAAGGATGGGGACTCGCGAACGAGTCCCCCTTATGGAAAGAGGAAACTGCTCATTGCAATTTCCTGCTCAGGTGTACATTATAGGCAGAATGCACACCCAATAACGGTGTTGTACAGACATACTATGTGCAACACACACAAAGAATGGTAAACCTATATAACCTTTTTGACAATAAATTTATCTTATTTTGGTAATTATGCACAAAATATTGGTCTTTTATCTTTACTTGAGTTTCCAGCCGCTTTCCGTTATACTTATAGAAAATGGCAAATATATTTGCCGACTTTCATAAAAAACTGCCATTCTGCACATACCTTTTACAGAAAAGCAGATAACAAAAAGGAGACTGACATGCCTGATATTAAATACACCTGGCAGGACGATTCCCCTTTTCTGGATGAACGGCTGCAAAGCTATTCCAAGAGCGGATGTTACCCCTTCCACATGCCGGGACATAAACGTGCTCCCATCGAATTTCCCAATCCTTATTCGGTAGATATTACGGAAATTGACCGTTTTGACAACCTCTATCATGCAAATGGAATTTTAAAAGACGCCCAGCAGCGCGCGGCGGAACTTTTTGGGGCGAAAGAGACATTTTTCCTGGTAAACGGCAGCACTGCCGGCATTTTAAGCGCTATCAGCGCAGCACTTCCCCGGCTCAGCACATTGCTGATGGCTCGCAACAGCCATAAATCAGCCTACCATGCCGTATACCTGAGAGGATTAGAGACTGTTTACCTTCTTCCGTCAGCAACGGAATTTGGCGTCTCCGGCTCTATCTCTCCGGCACATGTCGCACAGGCGTTAGACGATTTGCCCCAGATTGGCGCTGTATTCATCACTTCCCCCACATACGATGGGGTTACCTCCGATATTCGTACAATTGCAGAGATTGCACACGCATACGATTTGCCCTTGATTGTGGACGAAGCGCATGGCGCACATTTTTCACTTTCCGAGGAGTTCCCGGAATCTGCCCTGGAATGCGGTGCGGATTTAGTCATTCAAAGTCTGCACAAGACGCTGCCTTGTCTCACACAGACTGCACTGCTGCATGTGAATTCTGAACGTATAGACCGAAATGCTTTGGAAAATTTTGTTTCCATTTATCAGACCAGTTCGCCTTCTTATCTCTTGATGGCGTCTATAGAACAGTGTATTCGTTTCTTAAATGAAGAAAAAGAAGAACAGCTGGCAAAATATATGCCACAGCTAAAGAAATTTTATCAACAGGCGAAATCTCTTAAACGCCTGAGGATATTTGAGAAGGATTCCTGCCAGCCGGAAACCTGCTTTGACCATGATATTTCCAAAATATTAATTTCAGTGGGTGATTCAGAATTGACCGGACAGAAATTGTACCGTAAACTGCTGCACAATTATTATTTACAATTGGAAATGTGCTCCGGACACTATGTCACTGCCCTGTCCAGCCTGATGGATACCCCGGAGGGATTTGCACGCTTGCTGCATGGACTGAAAGAAATTGACGATGAGATTTCTCTTGCAGCTGTGCGTACCCCATCGCGCCCTGTAATCCTTGGTTCCAGGACGTCAGACCGGTCGAGACACCTGACAAGCAACGACATTTACCAGCCTCCTAAGCCCCAGATGCCCATCGCCCTTGCGATGGAACAGCCCGCCGAGCCGCTTTCCCTGAAAGCCTCCACCGGACACATCAGCCAGGAATTCATCTACCTCTATCCACCAGGAATTCCACTGGTGACCCCGGGAGAAATCCTCACGGGCAAGATTATCGGAATCGTTGACCAGTGCCAGAAACTTGGTCTGACTGTGGAAGGGCTCAGCGACAGGAGCAGACAGACTATCAAAGTGGTAAAGCTATAATTTCCATATGCTTGAACAATGATAATATAAATTACCTGGAACCGGATATTTCCGTCATCTTTGATTCTTCTAAACCAGACGAAAGAGGATGTCCTGAAAACGTAATTCAGGGGTCGTTGCAAAACAGATAAGTAATCATCTATTCTGCAATGACCCCTTTGTATTAGTTTTACGAAGATACTTTGAGAATTGCTAATCCCATGGCAAAATATTTCCCATAACCTTCCTTGGCTGTGCTTTAATCTGCACATCAAATTTTAAAGAAGTTCTGGTAATCTTAGTATCTGCATTATGAAGTCTCATAGAAATAATCCATTGGTCGAAATAAATTTCCATTGTTGTTTTACTATTGGGCTTTGCCCTAACCTCGACAATTTCTTCTGGCATAGTAATCATTTTAACTGCTTGGTTATTTTTAACCCCTTCATAAGGACACATTAGTGTGCCATGCATATTATACGGATATACCTTTGTCGATTCAGATGAATCATCTTTGATGAATTTATAAAAATCCTGTGTTCCAAACATATATTCAAAAAATAGCTTTGTAAATGTCTTTGCACTTTCCTGTTTCTCTATGCTATCATTCTGATTTGTAACCCCCAATCTCTTTATCTCATTTATGAAAAGCTTTATGATAGGAGCATAAAATACATCCATTTTGCCATTTTGTCTTCTACACATGACCATTTCTCATATTTTTGAGCATATGCATCAATTTTTGACAATATCTCTCTCATATTATCCAAAAATTCTTGGCTACAATGAAACAGACCATTTGTCCATTCTTTTGCAAAATCAGGATCTTCCGTAATCCTTGGGCGCTTAACAGCTTCATGATTATTCTTACAGCTTATCCCAATATCACTTATTTGCTCCATATGCAGCTTATCCCGATAAATCGCAAAATCAATATCTCTGACATCCCCTTTAATTCCTGCGCGGTCTGGCATGACCCTAAGTATACCATAAACAGGACTGTGGCTCCTCAATATTGGCTCTGCTTTACAAAGATACCTTGCAGCTGCACGAGCTGCCCTGTTATATTTATTCAAAGATGTCTCTAAATGAATCATTTCCATCTTATCTTCGTCATCCGACTCATCCTCCGGTTCTTCCACCATCTGATATGCCCTTTCAATATTATTATAATTTTTATCTTTTACTATTTCAAGCTGCTCTGATTCCCAACCGTTATTTTTAAGTTCCCTGTACAGTTCTACTAATGATGCATACTCAAATGCTTTTCCTGTAATTACAGTATTTGTAATCCGGCGGTCAACTTTAATTTCTGCTTCTGGATTTTCCATATTCAACAATGGTCTTAAATCTTCCACTGTCAGTATTTTATAAACTTCTGCTGCAATTGCCTCTGCCAGTTTCACAGGAACAGCGTTCCCTATTTGCTTATATTTACTGTCCAAATCTCCGCAAAATTCCATATCCGGCGGAAAGGTCTGGATGGCTGCCGCCTCTTTGTAGCTTAACCTCCTATTATTCCCTATGAATTCAAATTTGTCTACATCTTTAAATTCCATCCCATCCGAATCCGGGCTTAAAGGCATTTGCTTTGCCATCGCCGGAATTGTAAAGGACACATCATTATAATCCCTCTTCCTGTTACGTGACATATATCTGGATGAAAATGATGCCTGACATACATCATCCATATCCACTTCTTCCAAGCTGCTTAAAGCCTCTTTGAGTGTAATAACTTTGGTATCTCCGGAAGGAAAAATATACGCCCCTCCATGACATATTTCATTCTTGATTCCTATAAAAATAACCCGCATCCTATCTTGGGGAACTCTAAAATTCTTCGCGTTCACCGTAGGCGCTGACATTGTATACCCTAACTCCGAAAAATCTTCAATAATTTTATTAAATACCGCTCCGCTGCCCAACGTCTTAATTCCGATTACATTCTCCGCCACTATGACTTTTGGATGTTTTAATTTTACCATCTCCACAAAATGCCTATATAAAACATTCCGTGAATCATCTACCTGTCTGGGACCAGCCAGTGAAAACCCCTGACATGGAAAACCGCCCAGCACAACATCTACCTCAATGCCTGGCAAAACCTTAGATAAATCCAATTTGGAAATATCTCCGCATTCAATAATTGTGCAGTCGCTTTCCTGTTTCCTGTTTCCATCTTTATCATAATTTGCCCATTTATCATATGTATCACACGCATCTTTATTAAAATCATTTGCCCATAGAATCTGAAAGCCTTTATTATGGAATCCCATGTCAAGTCCCCCGGCTCCTGAAAACATGGATATCACTTAAAACTCATCTCATAACCTCCACTTATCCTGTAGCACCTTTATATCCTACGAATTATTCATATCAGACTGCACAAGCAAATCCTGTCTATCTATCCAACAAAATATAAATTTTACAGCAAAATACTTCCACATAAAACATCAATCTGGTTGTCCTGAAACTTGCTTGCAAATATCTCTTTTATAAGATACCCATCCTGATATCCGAGTTTAGGGAAAAAATACACTTCATCAGCAATAACATCAGCAATTAATCCGTAGTGATTCATATTCTTACAAAACAAATTTAACTTTTCCAATAAGATTGGCTTATGTTCTCTTTTACCTCTAAAAACAATCATTTTGCTCTTCAGAAGCAATTCCTTCTCTTCCATCAATCTTTCTAACAGAAAAATCTTATCCACTGTCATTGATTTCTTTCCATAAAAATAAGCATGACACAAAATTTCCTTCCTGGCTTGACGCATATGCTCAATCAGCAATCCATTTACCCAGACATCTTTTCTCATAAATTTTCTGTTCAATAAATATATTTTAAGAAGATTCATTTCCATTCATCCTTTTGTTTTATTATAGAACACATGTTTTGTTTTTTCAAGCCAAATATTAAAATTTTATTTCACTGAATCTCTATATCACAGCACCCCAAATAGACCCTTGATATCCGCCTCATCCATAATCCTGTCACTGGGCTTCCCTTCATTGGCAAGCATTTTTTCCACCTTACTGGCAAGGGCCACGTCAATAAAACGCCCTACATCAATGCCGCGCAGTTCAAAAAACAGTAATGGCTGCTCATCCAGGCGCACGCCTACGCCATAAAGGACGGCAGAAACGTGTTTGCACATCAGCGCCCAGTCCGGACAGCTGCACTGGAAACTAATCTCTTTAGGCGTTGGAAAAAATCCATCCCTGCCCTGAAAAAGTTCCTGCATCTCTAAAGGAAAATTTCCGGACATCAGTTCCTCAATATTTTCTATTTTTCTGCCGCATTTTTCAATAATATTCTGGCATTTCTCCTCAGAAAGGGGGCTGATGCGGATTTCTATTTTGTATGGAGATTTCCGCGTCCCCTGCACACGAGCAATAATTTTACCCTTTTTTATTCTTAAATCAAGTACTGCGCCTGTTCTCACATAACGCTTGCCCCTGTCCAGGCGGTTTTCATAATCAGCATACTGCTCAAGATTACTGCACCAAGCTTTGCCCCACCAGTTTTTTACAATCGTCCTGCCCTTTACCACAATCGGCTCCAGAATATTTCCCTTTTTTTCTTCTTTCTTCCTGCTTGCCGCGGCATTTCTCTTCAATTCCGACGCATTTGGCTGACTATAAAAGCCCGTGTCCCAATATTTACTCATTTATATATCCTCACTGTTTGCATATTTTGCCCATTGACGCTATTAGCAGTGTCAGATTTCTATTTTCCTATGTCCAGCCGCAGCATTGACATCAATTCCTCATTGCTCAATTCCGTAATCCACTTCTCGCCGCCCGTGCCTATGACATTTTCTGCCAGTTCTTTTTTCGACTCTATCATAGCATCAATTTTTTCCTCAATCGTACCCTCACAGACCAGCTTGTGCACCATAACATTTTTCTTCTGCCCGATTCGGAATGCGCGGTCTGTTGCCTGATTTTCCACGGCAGGGTTCCACCAGCGGTCAAAATGGATAACATGGTTAGCCTTGGTAAGATTCAGTCCCGTCCCGCCGGCTTTTACGGAAACCACTAGAAACGGCACGTAACTTTCTCCCTGAAATTCTTCTACAATCTTCCCCCGCTTTGCCACAGGTGTCCCTCCATGCAGGACATAGCCTTTTGCATGGAATATGTCATTCAGGAAATCTGCCAGATATTCGGTAATCTCTTTAAATTGCGTAAATACAATAACGCGTTCACGCTTCTCAAAAATAGTTTCACAGAGTTCTTTTAACAGCAGCATCTTACCGCTCTCCTTTTCAGCATAAGCAGACTGCCCTAAATATTGGTCCGGGTGGTTGCAGATTTGCTTTAATTTCATGATAGTTGTAAGCACAATTCCACTGCGCTTAATCCCCTCCGTCTCCTCAATCAGCCGCTCCATATCAGCTACCACCTTGCGGTACAGGACAATCTGTTTCTTCGTGAGGGTGACATAATCTACCGTCTCCAGCTTCTCCGGCAAATCTGAAATAATGTTTTTATCCGTTTTCACACGCCGCAGCATAAAAGGAGATACCATGGTTTTTAACTTCATGTATCCTTCAGGATGTTCCTCCAATTGTTTGCAGTATTCACGAAATTCCTCAGAACCTCCTAAAAGCCCCTTATTCAGAAAATCAAATAAGGACCACAGATTGGTAAGGTCATTTTCGATTGGCGTTCCGGTCATGATGATACGCATTCTTGCTCTCAGCTTCTTAATCTCCCTGGTCTGCTTGGTGCCGGGATTTTTAATCGCCTGCGCTTCATCCAGCACCACACAGTCCCATTCCACATCCTGCAATTCTTTGATTCTTGATGCCATGCCATAGGTAGTAATTGTCAAAAAGGACTTCTGCCCCAGAAAAATTTTCGTAAGGATTGGCGCTGTTTTCCCATGAAGCAGCAGCACATCCATTTCCGGCGAAAATTTTTCCGCTTCTTTCTGCCAATTCCCCAACAGAGATGCTGGGATTACCAAAAGCGCCCGGGCAGATTTTCTGGATTTACGCAGTTTTTCCAAATAGGCAAGTACCTGCACCGTCTTCCCCAGCCCCATATCATCTGCCAAACAGGCGCCAAACCCTAGCTTGTCCATATAATTCAGCCAGGTGTAACCGTTCTTCTGGTAAGGACGGAGGGTAGCATGGAAACTCTTTGGCAAAGCCAATTTGCGTATTTTGTCCGGTTTCCGCAAATCTGCCAAAAGACCTGAGAGCCATTTACCATTGGAAATGATTGGTCCTACGTCTGCTTTTCCTCCTGGATTGCCCAATTCCATCTGCATGGCATCCAGAAGCGTTACCTCTTTTGGCACCTTCTCCATCTGTGCCAAAAGTTCCTGAAGTCTTTTATGGTCCACCTCAATCCATTTCCCTTTCAGCAAGGCTAGCCCTTCTGTCTGTGCCAGAAGCATTCTGATATCTTCGTTTGTCAGTTCCATCCCATCTGCCATCAGCTTGGGCTGTACAGAGACCAAGGTATCAAATCCCAGCATAGAAGGCTTTTCCTCCCCCAAATTTACAGACATCGACACCATAGCCGATTTCTTCTTCCACCAGTTGGGAATGCGGCACAAAATTCCGGTTCCTTCAATTAACTCAATATCCTTTAAAAACGTATAAGCCTCTTCTGATGTCAGACGCAGAGGGTGGAACATTTCACCCCGCTCCATAAATCCGGCTATCAGTTCCGACACCTCTGCTGCATGGTTTAAGCAGGATAAAAGCGCAAGAAGCTTTTCCCTCTCATTCCCATATTCCGTCAATGCATATTTCAACGGCACATGCTTTACTTTGCCATCCTCCCCGGCAGTAGCATAGGTAGCAAGAAAAGCAAAAGGAAATTCCTCCTCCCCGCTTTCTACCAGATGAAAGAAAATCCGTTCTGGCACATGAAGATATTGGCTTTTCTCTGTAAGATACATTTCCACTGTCCCATCATAAGCTGAAATCTCTTTTATAAACACCCCTGTCAGCCGTTTAAAAATATTGCGAATCCATTTCTCCGTTATATACTCCGCACCGATTGCAAAAGGCGCCGCATGTAACAATTTACCTATCTGTTCTTCTGTCGGCTGCGGCTCTGCCTGTTCTCTGGCAATCTCCAATTCCGGCAGACTTGTCAGCATTTTCAGATATGTACTTGACAGAAGGTACAGATACCCTCCTGTGGAGGTCAAATCTTTCTCCCTTTCTCCAAATCCCATTTGGTAGAGCGCCCCATATCTGTCCTGCTCAAACTTTTCCAGCCAAATCAGATTCCCTTCGGTACATTCTGCTGACTGAATATCTGGATAGAAATCTTTTTCTGTGAAAATAAACTGTAATCTTCCGATACTTGCCTGCATTTTCTCCATAATCAGCCCCTACTCCTAATTCACAATGATTTCAATAAAATTAAGTTTACCATAAGATTCCTTCTGTTTCCATAAGAAACTACAAAACGTTATTGCAAAAATGTTATCCCTGTTGATTCCAAGAGATGTTTTATTCCATGCCGCTTGATATAAGCAAAAATTCTTTTATTTGCATTTTCCCTCAGCCTATACTATACTGATAGAAGAAAACCATACGAAATAAGGATACCGCATATGGGAAAGATATTTTGTTTCATGGGAAAAAGCGCCTGCGGCAAAGACACAATCTACAAACAGATTCTTTCAGACAGGAGCCTTCCGCTTAAAACGCTTATCCCCTACACCACCCGCCCTATTCGAGACGGCGAACAAAACGGTGTGGAATATTACTTTTTGACAGAGGAACAGCAGCAGAAACTGGCACAGCAAGGGAAGATTATTGAACTGCGCGCCTACCAGACAGTACACGGAATATGGAAATATTTCACAGTCAATGACCACCAGCTTGACCTCGCGCATAATGATTATCTGATTATCGGAACGCTGGAATCATATCTGAGGCTGCAGGAATACTTCGGTGCGGATTCCCTGATACCTTTGTATATTGAATTGGAATCCGGGGAACGTCTGCAGCGCGCCCTCAACCGGGAACGTCTGCAGACAGAACCTAAATATGCAGAATTATGCCGCAGGTTCTTAGCAGACGAAGCAGATTTTTCTGCAGAAAATTTGGAACATGCAGGAATTTGCAAAATGTTTCTTAACAACGATTTAGATACATGTACGAAAGAGATTATTTCCTATATAAAGGAGCACATATAAGTTAGCAAGAAACGCATATATGTTAACAGGAAGCACATATACGTTAACAGAAGCACACAAGTTATTAAAAAAGCAGAGAAATGCTGCAGCTCGCTAAACGCCAGTATTTTCTACTTTACAACTGAAGGAAAAACACCGATACTATAGATAGAAAGGCAGGTGATTAGATGGCGCTCAAAGTAGAACAGCTTACCCCAATGCAGCCCACGGAGGCTCCCCAGCAGGTTGAGAAAACCGACGGCAGCTTTAAGTTTGCTTTGGCAAGCCATATTGAAGAGTCTGAACTGCAGGAGAAGTTAAATGGTCTGATGAGAGACATCACTGACCAGGGCGAGAAACTTGCAGAGCATATGGATATACGGGACATGAAAAAATACCGGGAACTGGTAAAGGATTTTCTAAATGAAGTCGTCAACCGTTCACATAAATTTTCCAGAGAGAATTTTCTTGACCGAAGAGGACGCCACAGGGTGTATGGCATTGTCAAACTGGTAAATAAGAATCTGGATGATCTTGCCGGTGAACTGGTGAAAGATGAAAAAGACCACCTTAACATTTTAAGTAAAGTAGGCGAAATCCGGGGACTTTTGCTGGATATCTCCACTTAATCCCGGAAAGCTGTGAATTAATCCATGTTTCCCCAGCATAAATTTTCCGACAATTCGACACATTATAATGTACAGAAATGGAGAGCTACTATGGCAGGTTTTACAAATATTATCGGACATCAACAAATTATAGAACATTTGCAGAATGCAATTTCTTCAGACAAAGTAAGTCATGCCTATATTTTAAACGGACCAGAGCAATCTGGCAAAATGCTGCTGGCAAACAGTTTTGCCATGGCGCTGCAGTGCGAACATCACGGCACGGAAGCCTGTATGGAATGCCATTCCTGCAAACAGGCTCTATCCGGCAACCAGCCAGATATTATTTACCTGCACCATGAAAAGCCAGCTACCATTTCTGTCGAGGATATCCGTACCCAGGTAAATAATGACATTGCCATTAAGCCTTACGCTTCCCCTTACAAGATTTATATTATCAATGAAGCGGAGAAAATGACCCAGCAGGCGCAGAATGCCCTGTTAAAAACGATTGAGGAGCCTCCGGCCTATGCCGTAATTTTGCTTTTAACGACAAACTCTGATAGTTTCCTGCCCACGATTCTCTCGCGATGTATTATCTTAAATTTAAAATCTGTGCCCGATGACGATATCCGCAGCTTTCTTATTGAGAAGTACCAGATACCGGATTACAAGGCAGATATATGTACCGCATTTGCTCAGGGCAATGTGGGAAAAGCCATACAGCTTGCCAGTTCGGAGGATTTCAATGAGATTAAAAACTCTGCTCTGCAGCTGTTAAATCATGTCAAGGACATGGAATTATTTGAATTGATGGATTCCGTCAGGGAAATCAGCAATTATAAACTTGAAATCAATGATTATTTCGATATCATGATGATTTGGTATCGGGATGTCTTACTATATAAAGCGACATCAGACGTAAACAGCCTCATTTTTAAAGATGAGGTTTACGACATAAAACGACAGGCAAGCAAAAGTTCCTATGAAGGAATTGAGTTCATTATCAAAGCATTGGATAAGGCAAAACGCCGCCTGAACGCCAATGTGAATTTTGAATTGGTGATGGAATTGCTGCTGACGACGATAAAGGAGAATTGATTATGATAAAAGTAGTCGGAGTCAGATTCCGCACTGCCGGAAAGATTTATTATTTTGACCCTCTGGACTTAACAATTGCGCTGAATGACCATGTGATTGTGGAAACTGCAAGAGGCGTTGAGTATGGCACAGTGATGATTGCGCCTACTGAAATGCCGGACGACAAAGTGATACAGCCTTTGAAACCGGTTATCCGCCTTGCGACAGCAGAAGACGATAAAATTGTAACTAAAAACCATCGCAAAGAGAAAGAAGCCTTTCACATCTGCCAGGAAAAAATCAAGAAACATCAATTGGAAATGAAATTGGTGGATGCTGAATATACCTTTGACAATAATAAACTGCTGTTTTATTTTACGGCAGATGGACGTATCGATTTCCGTGAGCTGGTAAAAGATTTAGCTTCTGTGTTCCGCACCCGAATTGAACTCAGGCAGATTGGCGTCCGCGATGAAACAAAAATTCTCGGCGGAATCGGTATCTGCGGCAGACCTCTTTGCTGCAGTACCTTTTTATCAGAATTTGCCCCGGTATCAATCAAGATGGCAAAAGAACAGAATATGTCCCTAAATCCCTCTAAGATTTCCGGCATTTGCGGCAGACTGATGTGCTGCCTGAAAAATGAAGAAGAAACCTATGAATATTTAAACAGCCATCTTCCCCATGTAGGCGACCACGTAACTACATTTGACAAATTCAAAGGGGAAGTCCAAAGCGTCAACATCCTGCGCCAGACTGTCAAAGTCATCATAGAACTTGACGATGAAAAAGAAATTCGGGAATATAAGGTAAATGAGCTGCGTTTCAAACCGCGGCGCAGAAAAGAACGCACAAAGATTACTCAGGAAGAACTGAAAGAACTGGCATCTTTGGAGGATAAAGGTCAATCGAAAATTGACGACACTCATTAATGGAGCATATATGTCTGTAGAACTATTGGAAAACGAACGGTTAGACGAGCTGCATCGCAATGGATATTTCATCATCCAGGACCCACAGAAATTCTGTTTTGGCATGGATGCCGTGCTGCTCTCTGGCTTTGCCCGCGTAAAACGTGAGGAAACGGTTCTCGACCTTGGCACCGGAACCGGCATCATCCCTATCCTCTTGGAAGCTAAGACAGAGGGCGCGCATTTTACCGGGCTGGAAATCCAGCCAGAAAGCGCAGATATGGCAAGACGCAGTGTCCGCTATAACCACCTTGAAGATAAAATTAATATTGAAATTGGCAACATTAAAGATGCTTCCCATCAATTCGGAGCATCTTCTTTTCATGTCATAACCACCAATCCGCCTTATATGACCGGTCAGCATGGTCTGACAAACCAAAATGAGGCAAAAGCCATTGCCCGGCACGAAATTCTCTGCTCTTTGGAGGATGTCATCCGGGAAAGCGCAAAGATTCTGAAACCTCAGGGACGGTTCTACATGGTGCACCGACCTTTTCGCCTTGCCGAGATTATGGCTATCATGCAGCAATACGGCATAGAACCGAAACGGATGCAGCTTGTCTACCCTTATGTGGATAAAGAACCGAATATGGTGCTGTTAGAAGGGCTGCGCGGCGGCAATCCGCGGATTACCGTAGAAAAACCATTGATTGTATACAAAGAACCTGGCGTATACACTGATGAAATTTACGATATTTACGGATATTGAATTTAAATCCATCATAAGATAGAAAGGGTACCCTATGCAAGAAAAACCGCAAGGAAAACTTTACTTATGCGCAACTCCGATTGGAAACCTCGAAGATATTACGCTGCGCGTACTGCGCATATTGGAAGAGGCTGATCTAATTGCTGCGGAAGATACACGTAATTCCATTAAGCTGTTGAATTACTATAATATTAAGACGCCTATGACCAGCTATCATGAATACAACAAGATAGAAAAGGCATACCAGCTTGTGGATAAAATGAAAAACGGTGAAGATGTAGCCTTGATTACTGATGCCGGAACTCCCGGCATCTCTGACCCAGGCGAAGATTTAGTACGAATCTGTTATGAATCGGGGATTGAAGTCACCTCCCTGCCGGGAGCCTGTGCCTGTGTGACGGCGCTTACGCTGTCAGGACTGCCCACCAGGCGTTTTGCCTTTGAAGCATTCCTGCCCAAAGACAAAAAAGAGCGCGCCTCTATCCTCTCTGCGTTGAAAACGGAGACACGCACAATCATCCTCTACGAAGCGCCGCATCATCTGTTAAAGACACTGGAGGATTTATATGCTGCCCTGGGTGACCGAAACATTACGCTTTGCCGGGAACTTACCAAACGTTATGAAACAGTATTTTCCTCTACGATTTCAGCTGCTGTTTCTTATTATCAAAAACAAGAACCTAAAGGAGAATTTGTTCTTGTCATTGAGGGCAGGAGTATACAGTCGCTGCAGGAAGAAAAGCAGCAGCAATGGCTGTCTGTCCCCATTACAGAACATATGGCACATTATGAACAGCAAGGTATTTCCCACAAAGAAGCTATGAAGCTGGTGGCAAAGGACCGCGGTATCTCCAAAAGAGAAGTATATGCCATTTTATTACATAAATGTTAAAAAACTCACTTGACAAACACCTTAATCTTTGGCACAATATGACAAGAGTTTATATTTTTTTTATAATCTTTAAAAATATTTAAGAAGGCAGGAGGATATTCAAATGGATAACAATGTTCAGGACAATGGTGGATTTTTATGGGGTCTCTTAGGATTCTGTATTCCGGTTGTAGGCTTAATTCTTTTCTTAATCTGGAAAGACCAGAAGCCTAAGACTGCAAAAGCTGCAGGAATTGGCGCATTAGTAAGCGTAATTCTCGGCGTTGTATGCTATGTTCTTATGTTCGTAGTAATGGGCGGTGCATTCTTAGCAGCCGGAGCAATGTAAATTGGGAAAATTTTTAAGAATTTTTTTCGGATGTCATGCACGACCGGATCGTTCCTTCTATTTTCGGGGGAAACAGTTTCCTATCTGTGCACGATGTACCGGGGAACTTGTGGGTATGATTCTATGCATACCCACTCTTATTTTTTGGGGCTGTCCCTCATTTGGCATTGTCCTGTTATTAATGGTTCCCCTGGTTCTTGACGGTACCATACAGAAACTGACTTCCTATGAAAGCGGCAACATCCGCAGACTGATTACCGGAATTCTTTTCGGCATTGCTTTCATTTGTTTATTCGTATACTTTCACCGTACCTGCGTGTGGGTTGCCGGCGAAATTTTAAAATGGTTCGGTTCAGATCCCGCGGCAGTTGACCGGATAATGAAGCGTCTGGGAGGATTCTAAGACCCCAAACTATCATATAATCATTTTTTTGGGAGGATTACCGCAATTACCAATATTTCGGCAAATATTTCTTCAATATGCGAAAGGGCGCTGGTCCCATTTTCATCAATGCCTGATGAAATCGGTAATTGCTGTAATCCTCTCCATATTTTTCCATTGCATAATTTTTTAAATTTAAAAATTCCAAATATCCAATGTAATATTTCAGATAATGCGCTGGTTCTTCCACAATCAGCTGGTAAATCTCCTGAATCGTCTGTTTATCCGTGATATTGTATCCCTGAAAGAAATCTACCGTATCCCGCAAACTCCAGCCATCGTAATGGATTCCCATATCTGCTGTGGCATAAAGGCTCAATAACGCCGATTGATTCATCTGCAGGTAAGCAGCCACCTCCTTTTCCACGTCTGCATAATAGAAAGACTGCATCTCCACATAAGTTGCCCAGCCTTCCGCATAACCGCTGCTGCCGAACAAACTGCGGATTGGCGCAAGTCCGCTGCTGCGCTCCATGACATTCTGATAAAGATGTCCCGGAAACCCTTCATGGGCAAGAGTTGTATATAATTTGAGTTTTTCATCGCCTTTCGATTCATTGATGTAAATACAATTTCTGGAAATATCGTCTATCGGAGGCGTCAGATAAAATGCCGGAGCGGTATATTCCTCTAAGGAAGGATGCACAGACTTGACTGTATAGCCAACGTCCGGCGGTTTGGGGAAATCTTCCTGCATCTTCACCTGCAAATCCTCTAAGATTAAATCCACCTCTTCCGTAGGAAGCTGATAGTTGGCACATTTCTGTGCAATACTGGAATTTTGTGACGATAATTTTTTCATATTCTGCAAATCCTGCTGCCGTTGTTCTTCAGTCTGTCTCTGCATTTCCGGTACAGATAAGCTTGAACCTGTAACATCTGCTACCAGATGGCAATAATATTCCCTGCCTTCCGGCAAACCGCAAAGCCCACCGCTGTTCTTCCCTGTTCCTTTTAATGATTCCACGGCGGCTGCCAACTCCTGATAAGCTGGAATCAGCTGTTCCAGTACAAGCCTGCGATTCTCTGTTATGTATGCATCTGCCTGTTCTTTTGCCAGCACATTTGACATTTCCGCAATTCTGCTGTCAAACGTAGACAGAAGATAATTGTTTTCCGGTTCTGCCGTAAAACTTTGACATTGCTGCACAATATCATCCACAGCAAAATCCGCCATGAACAATCCTTGCTGAGATTTTTTCTCTTCAAACTCTACGATTTGGCGAAAAAAATCTGGTGTGGCAGCAATTAATTTCAGATAATCCTGGATATCCCGCTCATCATAAAATACATACTCCGCTAATAGTACCGGAAGTTGGGACGTAAACCCAGTGCTAGGCCGCAAAACCTCATCGTAAAGCCCATATTGAGCCGCCGGCAGCTCTTTTTCAATGAAATCCATCATGATATCATATGTCATCTGCTGAGAAACGGTAAGTTCCTCTTTTTCAAAACTGCGAAGCTTTTCTCTCCAATTTTCCAGAAGAACAGGCGCTTCTTCATTGGTATCCGCTGAGACACTTCCATAAGTCACATCATACTCCGTGATTCCGTAATCTTCCGGGCGGGAAAGATTGTAATGCATATTCAGTGTGCTTGCTGCTACCTCGGAACAGAAAATTTGCTCAGTGTAATCTGAAAATTTTTGCTGTGTCTGGATATTTCCTGTATTTCCTGCACATCCTGTCTCAAAAGACAGCAGGATTGCCAGAAACACAGAAAACAATCTTATAATTTTTTTCTTCATACTAAGTCCCACATGTCAGGGTATATTCTTTCTATATTTATGTGGATAGGCATGTGTTTATGAAAAACCTTTTCTTACATAAGAATATTTGTTAGAATGATAGGAGGAAGGCAAATGCGCAGCATTTCTGGAATGCCTTCCGACGAATTGGCAGGTGACGCTTTGCGGCGCGTGCCGTTACTATATGAAAGGAGGAACTGCCATGAATAATTTTGATAACATCAACTTAGAAGAACTGGATTTTGTGGACATGGAACTGGAAGAAATTCAAGAACTGGCAGAAGGGATGCTCTCAGAACGTAAATATTCCATGTTAAGGCAGATGCTAGGCAATTTAAACGCGGCAGATATCGCCCTTTTATTTGATGAAATCGACAAAAAAGAAATTCCGCTGCTCTACCGCCTTCTGCCAAAGGAGGAAGCGGCTGAAACTTTTACTTATATGAGCAGGGACATGCAGGAGACTTTGATTAATGCCCTCACGGACCGCGAGCTGCGTGCCGTGATGGACGACATTTTCCTGGATGATACTGTGGATATCATCGAGGAGATGCCGGCAAATGTGGTTGCACGTATTTTGCGCAACACCGATGAAGAGACCCGCAAAATGATTAACCAGGTACTCCACTATCCCAAGGACAGCGCCGGAAGCCTGATGACCATTGAGTACGTCAATATCAAGAAAGATATGACCGTAGGGGAGGCCATCAGCCGTATCCGCCAGACTGCCGTGGACAAGGAGACGATTTACACCTGCTATGTTACTGAACACCGCAAACTTATCGGCATGGTGTCTGTAAAGGACTTGTTAATGGCAGAAGATTCCATGCAGATTGAAGATATCATGGAGACAAATGTCATTTACACGGATACTCACGAGGATAAAGAGGAAGTTGCCAAGATTTTCAATAAATACGATTTTCTCGCCATTCCGGTTGTGGACCAGGAAGAACGGCTGGTAGGCATTGTCACCTTCGATGATGCTATGGATGTTATGCAGGAAGAGAATACTGAGGATATCACGAAGATGGCTGCTATGACGCCCACGGAGGACAGTTATTTTAATACCTCCGTTTTTTCCCATGCCAAAAGCAGGATTGGCTGGCTGATGGTACTGATGCTCTCTGCCACTGTCAGCGGCTTTATTATCAACCATTATCAGGAATCTTTCAAACTTTATCCACTTTTGGTATCCTTTATCCCCATGCTCAGCGGAACCGGCGGTAACTGCGGCTCCCAGAGTTCCACCTTGATGATCCGCGGACTCTCTCTGGATGAAATTAAGTTCAAAGATATTTTCCGTGTTATCTTTAAGGAATTCCGCATTGCCATCATTGTCAGTATTGTGCTTGCCATCGTCAATGGTATCCGCATTTTTATTCAGTACGGCGATATCCAGATGGCTGTGATTATCTCTCTTTCGCTGGTAGCTGTGGTTGTCATCTCCAAATTTATCGGCTGCACGCTGCCATTGATTGCAGAACATATCCACCTCGACCCGGCGTTGATGGCTGCTCCGCTGATTTCAACGATTGTGGATATCTGCTCCACGCTTCTGTACTTTAAAATTGCTACAATTGTGCTTCATATTTCTGTGTAAAATCTCATAGGATAAAATAACTGTATCTATGGAAGTGATGTTATGCTCAATTACTTATGGGGTTTTATGATTGTCATCGGCATCCTCTATGCCGCCTTTACCGGCAATTTCACGGCCGTCACTAATGCTGCCCTGGATTCTTCCAAAGAAGCCGTTACCCTCTGTATTACCATGGTAGGGGTCATGTCCCTGTGGGTTGGTCTCATGCGCATTGCTGAAAATTGCGGGATTATCCGCGGGGCAGCAAAAATGCTCAATCCGCTTCTGCGGTTTATGTTTCCCAATATTCCCAAAGGCCACAAGGCAAATGAATATATTTCCACCAATATCATTGCCAATGTCTTTGGTCTGGGCTGGGCAGCAACGCCTGCCGGCTTAAAGGCAATGGAGGAAATGGGCAAGCTCAATAATCACAGTAAAGTTGCCAGCAAGGAAATGTGCACGTTTCTTATTCTCAATGTCTCCTCTTTCCAGCTGATTCCGGTAAACATGATTGCCTATCGCAGCCAATACGGTTCAACAAATCCTACTGCCATTTTAGGACCTGCCATAATTGCAACCTTCTTCTCTACCCTTGCCGGGATTGTTTTTGCTAAAGTCATGGCATATCTGCCGGAAAAACAGCCAGGTACAAACATCAAAAAAGGAGGTACATTATGAATATCCTCCTTTTTTTGTCTGATGCCATGATTCCTATTTTAATTTTTCTGATTGTAGGTTATGGTTTATTAAACCACCATTCGATTTACGATGATTTTATCAAAGGCGCCACCGATGGATTCCACACTGTTATCGGTATCATGCCTACTTTGATTGGACTGATGGTGGGCGTTGGGGTCCTGCGCGCTTCGGGATTTTTAGACCTTTTATCTTCTATGTTGGGCGTGATTACAGAACCCTTACATTTTCCGGCAGCTTTAGTTCCTGTCTCCATTGTGAAAATGTTCTCCTCCTCCGCTGCTACCGGTCTGGTACTGGATATTTTCAAGGAGTATGGACCAGATTCTCTCTACGGCACGATAACCTCAATTATGATGAGCTGCACAGAAACGATTTTCTATACCATGAGCATTTACTTCATGACGGCTAAAGTGCAGAAGACACGCTACACCCTTGCCGGCGCACTGTTTGCCACTTTAGTGGGAACAGTGGCAAGCGTTATCCTTGCTTCCTGAGGTATTCCCTCGTCTCTGCAACAATAACATTGCTCAAGGCTGCAATGGCAAGCAAATTGGGAATTGCCATCAGCCCATTGAAAATATCTGCGATTGTCCACACTGCAGAGACAGTCATGAATGGGCCAATGAACACACAGGCGATATAGGCCCGGCGGTACGCTTCCACTGCTTGCCGCCGTCCTCCAGTGAGGTATTCCATACATTTCTCACTGTAATAATTCCACCCCAAAATCGTGGTAAATGCGAAACACACCAGACATGCCATCAACAGGAAAGATGATACCCGCGGCTCAAAAGGAAGACCAATCTCAAATGCTCTGGCTGTCACCGCCACGCCGTCAAGCCCCATGTCCCAGGTTCCAGTTACAATAATGGCAAGCCCTGTCATTGTACAGATAATTCCGGTATCAATTACCGTGCCCAGCATTGACACCAGTCCCTGCGCTGCCGGTTCCTTGGTACGCACGGCAGCCGCGGCAATCGGCGCGCTTCCCAACCCTGCCTCGTTAGAAAAGATACCTCTGGCGACGCCTTTTTGCATCGCTGCCAACATGGCTGCCAGAGTTCCTCCGGCGGCAGCTTTTAATCCAAATGCACTTTGTAAAATAAGCATCAATGCTGCTGGAATTTCCCTATAATGAAAAACAAGTATCAGCATGGTTGCTGTGACATATGCAGCTGCCATCAACGGCACAAGCACCTGCGCCACACCTGAAATCCGCTGCAGTCCGCCAATCAGCACAAGAGCCACACAAATTGTCAGCAGAATACCGGATATAACAACACTCCAGGAATAATCTCTGCCAAACAGATTTACCATCCATTGATTCTGTGGATCAAAAAAGTTATTGACCGCACCTGTAATCCCATTAATCTGCGTAAAAGTACCGATTCCCAGAAGACCCGCGCCTGCGCCGAAAAACGCAAACAGCTTTGCCAGCCATCTCCAGTTTTTTCCCATTCCCTGTTCAATGTAATAGAATGGTCCGCCAAGAATATGACCGTCCTTTGCCACCTTGCGGTATCTTACTGCCAAAAAACATTCTGAATATTTAGTTGCCGTGCCTACGGCTGCTGCCGCCACCATCCAGAACAATGCGCCTGGACCGCCTGCCGCCAACGCTGTGGCAACTCCTACAATGTTTCCCGTACCGATAGTCGCCGACAAAGCCGTACAAAGAGCGGCAAAAGCTGTGACTTCCCCAGCCTCCTTCGTTTTCTCCCTGGTAACAAGATTGCGTATGGCAAGTGAAAGCTGACGCACCTGAATCCCCTGCAGACGGATTGTCATATAGAAACCCACCGCCAAAATCAGCACAATCATAGGGATTCCCCAGATGATTTCATCCGCTTTCTGTAACATATTGTAAATTCCCCTCAAAATAATAATTCCCTTCCCCTTATTAAATTGATAATTTTTTTAAAGCTTAGCTACCCTCCTGCTAATCAAAATTCCTCTTACTAATCAAGATACCTGCCAAGTTCCGGCATCCAATCACCCAGGAATATTTCATCTTTGAGAATTCCTTCAAAAATAGGCGTCAAAAATTTGACCATTAACGATACCACATCCTCCCAACGTGGATAAGATTCCCTCCTGCGCCTGCTCTGGCTTTTCCAACGCTTCCTCATATATCCATAATCCTTGTATCCGGCAAGCGTATCCAGGCGCTTTTCCAAAGATGGGATGGGATATTCCTTTATCAGCCGATTCAGACTCTCCCAAACTTTTCTGCCATCGGCAGATTCTTTACAGAGTGTCTCATAAATTTGTTTATACCATGACATGTCTACAATCAGTTCCAAATCTTTTATAACCTCATAAAAGGCAAGCGCCAGGTATTCCTCAGGAGGAAACATATTGTAAGTAAAGCTTTCCTCACTCCTCTTATGGATTGCTGTCTTTTTCTGCGGAAAGATTTTATGTCCAGGATAAGCAATCAGATGGATTTCAAAAGGTATTCGATATGGAGCTTTGCATATTTCAAAATAAATTTTTATGGGATTATCTTTGCTTCCTCTTCTGCAAAATAATACCTGCATTTCCCCGGATTCTGCATCCGCAGATTCTGCCAGAGGTGCAAATAAATTTTCCAGATTACTTATGATATTATCTATTTCTTCCTCCGGTGTAAAAAATTGCAGACTATCCAAAAGCACTTTCTGATACTTTTTATTTTGCAGGAAATCATCGCTCTTTAGGAGCATATTCTGACTCCAGGACTGATTACCTGTTATGCTTAAGATTTCTTCCGCTCCTAATATCACCACTTGATAAATTGATGATATTTCTTCTTGTTGTTTCTCCAAATCCATCTTATAACCACACTCCTATTCTATTCTGTACCTTCTGTGTAACTTTTCTAAGTTTGGCATATTCCAAAAGTTTCTGTATATCTTTATCCTGTTCCTCAATGTAGTTCCGTAAAGCCTGCTGCAATACTTCACGTTCCAGCTTCTCTTCAAATTTCAGGCAGTCACAGATAAGACGTTCCTTATTATATAGAAACATCTTTCCTTCGCCCAGAGAAAACTCTTCTGCTCCCATCATCAATACATCCGGTTCAATATAGTAAGGCTGCACCGGAGGGTAATTCATCTTAAAGCGTGACTTAGATGTATTCTTATCAACAGCAATCTGCCAACAGGCAGGTCTTGTCTCCAAATATCCTTGATAATGCAACGCTGTCTCTAAGCAAAGCACTCCATCTGGAAACAGGCTGCTGACCATGCTCTCTTCTGACATTGCGGTAAAACCAATGCTGTAATAGCCATTCTTCACCCTCTCTAATATCCCCTCCTCCACAAACTGCTGAATTTTACGGTAGTCCATCGACAGCTCATAAAGTTCAGATGTCCTCATGATTCCTCCGTGAAGGGCCATTTCCTGCTGTAACTTTTCAATCAGTGCATTTTTCTTTTCCTGTATTTTTCCCATTGTTTTTCCGCTCCTTTTTCATTAAGGTGGTTATTTAATTATATTCTTCATAGAGAGTGTTGTCAATTACCTTATATTTTTAACACAGAAATCAATTTCCGTAATTTTTATACCAAATTAATTCTTTACAAACATCCCTTTATCCTATAGATTATTACTAAAGACGAGCATTTATTCCACAGGGAGGCAACATGTCACAAAATAAATTAAAGAAAAACCCATCCAGAGAAACTTGTGAATCCATTATTCGTAGAATACTTACTGCTGAAATTGGACAACGGGGAAAAAATGAACACTTCCGACAGGCATCGGACTTCATGCCTTATTTTGAATCTCTTTATCCTGCGTCTGACAGTCTGACCAAACAGGTACAGCGCGCTGTCAAAACCTTAAACCTGCCCAAAGATGAACGCGGATATTTTATCATCAATAAATCCCCCAGGCAACTTAAGCAGGACCAGGAGCTCAAACGTATTTTTGAGATGTCTGAAGCAGTTTCCTTTGATTTGTCTGCATGTGAAACTTTATTCCTGGAAATGCACAATTCTTATATAGATTATCTGATGAACTTAATCGCTGAATCTGAAACCTTTGATGGCATTTACATTACAATGAGCAAAACTTATAATGGCATTATCTTTTATACTACAGAAAAAATACAGTTATTAAAATTATTGGAACAATTTGAATGTCATACAGCCTGCGAATTGTCCCAGCCCAATACAGAGAATGGCCAATAAAAACTATTTATGATAACTTATCTATAGTTGCTTAAAATCATTACAAGCTTCACATAAATATATTTTCTAATATTTTAACTTTATTTTAACAAATAATCAGATAATTTTTGTTGTTTTTATCAATGTCTTTAATTAACTTAAAAGACAATATATCAATTGATATATTGTCTTTTATCATTAAAAAGCTGTTTATATATTGTCTTTATATAGATTAAGGACGATTTGTTATCTTCTACGCCACCATCTCCTACCTTTCACTTCCTTGTACTTCTGTTTCTGCTGCCTGCGGCTTTCAAACTTATACTTTATCAGATAAAAGTTATCTATCAGATGATAAATACCAAAACCAATTCCAATAACAAGAATCACAGATAAAATACCGATGACAACATACTTCACATTTATCCTGATAACTTTTTCTTCCGGCTGGCTGCTCTCCTCCATTTTCTTCTGGAATTTAAATTCTGAGACTTTTGCGTCTGTCATCTCTATATCAGTCCCGCCGACCATGCGGTCTGCATAAGTATATTCAATGCGCCCAACCACCTGACTGTCATCCTTGCTCTCCTTAATCTCTGGAACCGCATCTTCAAATGCTGCCGCAACTGGAAGTACAATGCAGCCCTCATTATTTAAACCAATAAACGATTCTTCATTTTCAAAAATTTTGACTTCCGGCGTGTCCTCAGTATAATTTTTCTCATTCTCCGCCACGTTCCAAAGCTGAAAATTTTCAAAGCAATAATCGAACAATGTCCGTGTATCCAGGTAATGATTTGGCGACTGCTCCTTTGTGACTACGCATATCAACGTCATACCATCTTTTTCTGCAAAAGTCGCAAGCGTACTTCCGGCTACGCTCGTAAAACCTGTCTTGCCGCCGATACAGTAATCATAAAGATATTGTTCATCTCCCTTATAATTATTGAGCATTTTATGATGGTTGCTGAGATACGTCTCCTCATCATGTTTATTCGTAGGCGGAATTGTATAACGCCTGGTATTTACAATCATGCGAAAGATATTATTCTGCAATGCCGCTTTGGAAATCAACGCCATATCATACGCGCTGGTCCAATGGTCATCATCTGGTAATCCATGGGGATTATTAAAGTGCGTATCCTTACAACCCAATTCATTTGCCTTGTTATTCATCATGTTAATAAAATCCTGATAATCTTTACCAACATGCTCCGCAATCGCATAACCACACTCATTTGCCGATTCCAACATTAAACCATAAAGACATTCCCGCATAGTCATAATTTCACCAATATCACGGGATATTCCAGAACCTTCTGTCTTGTACACTGCATCCTGAGAAAAAGTTACCTCTTCATCCAGGTTGGAATTCTCTACTGCAAGCAGGCTTGTCATAATTTTAGTAATGCTCGCCGGATAAGACCGCTCATGCGAATTCTTCTCATACAGTATGGTTCCGGTAGATGCTTCCATCACAATTGCCGATTCTCCTTGAATCTGCGGACCTTCCGGCCAATATTCCTCTGCCTGAACTGGGACTGCGTATACCGGAAGCAAACATATCATTCCCAGCAGCAAAGCTCGCCATTTCTTTCTATTTTTCATGAAAAATTCTCCTCATATGTGATTTCTGTATCATTCCAGCCCATCGAATCATTTATGATAAAATGATGACTGAACTATTACAAAATTATTACATTGCCTATAGTATAGCATATCCAAATATGCAAATCAACTTTCTAAATAATGCTTTTTTTTATGGAAAATATATAGTAAGATAAAAAGACAGAAAATATTCCAGGAGGTACTTATGAGATTACGAAATATTCCCGGTTCCCGCGAAGCGATTGCTGAAAACAATTACTGCATCCCTGAGACAGAACCGCCTAAAGGACAATGGCATTCCATATTCGGCAACAATAATCCTATCCATATTGAAATTGGCATGGGAAAAGGCAAATTTATTATGGCGCTCGCCAAGAGGAATCCACAGATAAATTATGTAGGCATTGAAAAATATTCCAGCGTCTTACTGAGAGGACTTCAGAAATTAGAAGAAGAGCCGCTTGAAAATATACGTTTTATTCGTATGGATGCGGAAGATATCTGTGATATGTTTGATAAAAATGAAGTAGAACGCATTTATTTGAATTTTTCTGACCCCTGGCCCAAAGACCGCCATGCCAAACGCAGGCTTACTTCGCATCAATTTTTTGCCCTCTATCAGCAAATTTTGAAAAGCAATGGAATTGTTGAATTTAAGACAGACAACATAGGGCTCTTTGACTTTTCCCTGGAGGAAGTAAAAGAAGCAGGTTGGAAACTCGATGCATTTACCCGGGACCTCCACCATGATCAAACTATGAACCAGGGAAATATCATGACGGAATATGAGGAAAGATTCTCAGCAAAAGGAAACCCTATCTGTAAGTTAATTGCATCTCGATAAAATAACTTTTACTTGTATGAGAAAATTAAGTTTAAACTGCCCATTACTTACAATTCTTTCTGCCAAATACTACTGCCCGGTAAGAATCATCAGTATTCAGCTTCTGATTTCTCTTACCGGGCAGTTTAATAACCTTATATGATTTTATTAAATATCATAACGTGTCCTATAGATTAAGATTCCCCATTTTGTTTTTTATATTTTTGTTTATTTGATTTTTACCACCTTTGCAGGATAATCATCATCCGTATAAAGTATTTTTATCATATCCCCTTGCTGATACTTGACAATGTCCAAAAGGTCTGTATTAGCCAAATCCACATCAAAGACTTCCTCTTCGCCTTCCAAAGCAAAATAAATATGCGTATTTCCTTCAATATTCACTGGAATAAAATTGGTTATTCTTCCTGAGATGGTCTTACTCTTCTTCTCCAAACTTGAAGTAATTCCATTATTCTTCAGAAGCTTGCTGTAGGCTTTCTCACATTCCTGAATGGTATTTCCAGTCGCTACCCACTGGTATTTCTGAATATTTACCATGCCGTACATTTTCACAAGGCCTGCATCATCTTTCAGCGCCATAAAATACGTGGGCTCTCCTGAAATATTCAAAAGCAGCGGAAATGTCGCCCTGTAACCGAGATTCTGTACCTGTCCTTCTGCGGATGACATTGCCGATTCCTCGGTTGCTCCCTCTATTTTATAGAAACGTGTCTCCATGGTACGTTGATTCATCAGGACAAATCCTACATTCGACTGGTCTCCACTTACGCTGGTAACGCCAGAGTACACCCATACATCATCTTCCAGGGCGATATAATTATATCCATTCGTTGTCTGCAGACAATCCTTCTGTCCCAGCACACTGTTAAAAAACCCATGCTTCAATGTGCCATTGTAATCGTATAGCTCCATCAAAAGTTCTGCCTGATAAACTTTGTCTACCCACTGAGGTACTTCATCAATCTTATAATCGGTGCATTCACCTGTGACAGCATTACAGATTACTACATTTCCAATGGTTACGCCGCCGAACAATCCAATGTTAAATTTCTTAACCGGACAAATCCAATATGGCGTACCTTCTTCATCAATTTCAAAGAAAATCTGTTCGGTAAAAATATACGTGGGATACCGGAAGCGCAGATGGCGATATATATTGCGGTTCAGATATTCTGCCTTGGAATATTTAATTCCCTGCTCCAGTTTCACGCACTCCGTATCCTGTGTAGCCATATCAATTTTGATATATGCCGGAATACCGCTGCTCTGGTTTGTCAACCACTTAATTGGACTGGCGTAAGTCAAAGGAGTTACACGTACCGGTTTATTGTTTACGTTTATCTGGCTGTAATCGCCGGAAACTTCAAACTGTGAAACCATATCCACCATACTGCCCATCTTTCTGTTACCCAGAAGAGCGGCTGAATCTTTATCTAAAATGGGAATCGTATTATAATCGACCTCTGAGATATCCTGTGTAAAATCTCGATTCTCCACCGTCATCAATTGCTGATACTTTTTAGCATTTATAATCGGTGAAGATAACAACGCCCCAATTGCCAGGATAACCAGAAGGACTCCCAGAACTCCTAACGTAATCTTTCCTGCAATACTGATACTGATTTTCAGCTTTTTTTGTTCCTTTATAAATTCCACACCAGAACCGTGTTCCTGAATAATCTTGCGTCCTTCAACAGCAAAGCCAACGATAGCTACTGCGCCAATGATAAACCACCATGTTCCCACAGAATGTATATTAAATGCGGGTATTGTTACATAGTAATATACAAATGCCGCTATCAAAGCAACAACTATTATTACTCCATACTTTACAACTTTTTTCATATTGTTCTCCTTTTGTTTTTATCTGTATTATCAGCTTAGTACAATTCTACCCTTTTCTTCTTTTTTTGTCAATAACAGGAAAACTATTTGCAAAAAAATGATAAAAAAATTTAAAAAAGTTCTTGCATTTCTTAATAATTTATTATATAATAATCCATGTCTTAAGAAAAGAAGTAAGCGCCTCTAGCTCAGCTGGCAGAGCACCTGACTCTTAATCAGGGTGTCCAGGGTTCGAAC